>CAMDSG010000169.1 GCA_945907055.1 Bifidobacterium breve
GCTCGGCCCGGATGCTCGCCTCTATCACGATCAGTTTGTATACAAAGGCCACGAGAAACCACGTCGCTTTCCTTGGCACCAAGACAACGGGTATGCATTCGTTAGCCCAGAGAGTTATTTAACAATCTGGATCGCGCTTAGTGACGCTACGGTTGAGTCAGGTTGTGTATGGGTTGCTCCCGGAATGAATCGCGATGGAACGCTGCTCCACACCTACATCGAGCCCCTCGGCTGGCAGTGCTTCGATGACCCGCCACTGGATCCTGTAGCCGCACCGATCAAGGCTGGGGATGCAGTCGTCTTCTCGAGCATTACTCCTCACCTAACCGGGCCCAATCTCTCGAACGAAATTCGCAAGGCATACATAATCCAGTTTGTGGGGTTAGGTGCCACTCGGTTCGGGAATGGCGACCCTGCCGAGGGGCTCTCACTCGATGATGACGCAAAATTCCCGCTCATCCTCAAGGGCGGAGTCCCTACATAAGAGATGCCGCCGGCCACCAGCCCCGCCTCGAGCCCCCTCGACCCGGATCGAGAACGCACCCCATCTTCTGTGCGACGATGAGGCGTGCAGAGAGTCCCGGTGGTCGACATTTCAAATCCAAGTTCGACCGATCTAGGAGCGATCGACTCGGCTTGTAGAGACCATGGCTTCTTTCTCATCACTGGCCATGGCCTAGACGAGATAATCGCTGAGACATGCGCGCAGACGACTCGATTCTTTGATGTGAGTCGAACGCTCCGCAAGTCCGTAGAGCGGTCACTTGAGAATCCCCTTGGTTACTTTGATCGCGAACTTACAAAACGAGAGCGTGACCATAAAGAGGTATTCGACTTCATAGACCCATCGATTGAGCGCCTCGACGCGCGCAATCGTTGGCCCGAGGACCTTGAGGGATTCCGCTCAGCGCTCAAGCAATTCTTTGATGCGTTTAGCGATCTCACCGCAGAGACAATCAGTCTTCTCCATGACGCACTCGCTCTCGCTGCAGAGTCACGAGCGCTAACTTCCTTCGATAGAAACAGCAGCACTGTTCGACTAAACCACTACACGCTTGGTGACCCTGTACCCGAGGGCGAGCGTGATGGCCTCGCAGCACTCGGCAAGACCGCTCTTGGGTATCACACCGACCCGGGGGCAATCACCCTGCTACTTCAGGACGAGACCGGCGGGTTGCAGGCCGAGTCGTTAGATGATGGGTGGATTGATGTTCCACCGACGGCAGGAACCGTTGTTGTGAATCTCGGTGACTGCATGCAGGCCTGGACCAACGACCGATATCGCGCCGCAGTACATCGAGTACTGCCAATGACCACGAAGCGGCGCTTCAGCATCCCGTACTTTGCTAATCCGCATAGAGATGCCATGGTCGCTCCACTCCCCGAGCTCTCCATTGGCGGAGCACGGTATAGAGAGTTTGCGTGGCGCGATCACATGGCGGCGCGGGCATACGATAATTTCTCGGATCTTGGCAAGGCTGATACGCAGTTAAGCGATTACCGCATCTAACGAGGTCAATTGATCGCCTCGGCACTACCAATACCTTGCCCCCGAAGCATTCAGAGCGGATAGCTCGATATAGCCAGATAAAGCCATTGGCGCAGAATCACCTCGCGCGCGTTAGCCTGCCCAGATATGCAGGGATCAGTAAGAATTCAAATGAAGGCCACACCCGATCAAATCTGGGCACTCGTCTCAGATGTAACCAAGATTGGCCTCTACAGCCCTGAGACCTTCGAGGCCGAGTGGCTCGATGGAGCAACAGGCCCCGCTGTAGATGTGCGCTTTCGCGGGCACGTAAAACGCAATGGACGCGGCCCCACCTACTGGGCCAACTGCTACATCACAGAGTGCGAGCCTGGAAGCATCTTTGAGTTTGGCGTAGGCGAGCCCGGTAAAGCCCTCAATACTTGGCGCTACGAGATCACACCCACCGATGCAGGCTCAGAGGTAACAGAGTCTTTTCAACTGACTCAAACCGCGGCCATGCGCATCTACTGGGCGTTACTCGGTTGGGCAAGAGGCAAGACGAATGAACGCGGAATGCTCCAGACACTTGAGCGCATCAAGGCAGAGGTAGAGGCACCAAGCTCCTGACACTTCCGGAGCACTCCGCTCGAGAGCACTCCACCCAAGAGCTAGTTCCTGCCAGGAGCTTCGCCGACGTTCGGGAGAGTCTCGCGCTCCGTCTTACACCAGCCATCGAACTCAGACTCGAGATCAATACCAGCGTTCTTTGCCTGAACTGCGTCGAGCCACTCCGAGAGAGAGCTCTCTAGTTTTTCAAGCAAACCGCCGGTATCGACACCACGCTTAACCAACTCTTCAGTGACTCTGCGGTAGTACCAGAGCTGACCACCGCGCCCAGAATCTTTATTAAAGTTCTTAAAGAGCGCCTCTCCGTCGATTAGATAATCTTCGCGGCAGCGATTCACGTTGTCGAGTTTGTCCGCAGCGCAGACAATTACATACTCAGGTGGTGCCGATGCAATGTGATTGATGTACCTCACCTTGCGCGTGAGCCAATCCTCTTTATCTTTGCTGTCCTCCACCCAAGAGTCGCTACATGCGTCAACAATTGCGGAGACCGTCCCACCACATAACTCGCGAATATCCTCAAGAACTGCAGCCCCACCCTTATCCTCGACAGCATCATGGAGCCAAGCCGCAGCAACCTGCTCATCGGATCCGCCATGAACTGCAACCGAGGCAGCGACACCCTCTAGGTGCTCAATATACGGAACTGGCCGGAGGCCCTTTGTGAAGTCCCCAGCGAAGAGCCGGCGAGCTTCAGCTTTAGCTTTAGTTTGGCGATCGGTCTCAAATGAATTGTTCGTGGTAATACCTCCTGCCCGGTGCATCGTTTAGACAGACCAAACGCTGCACTGTGAATCGGAGAGGGACCCCTCCGACAATCAAGAGACTACAGAGGGGGTGGGACACGTTGAGTTGCGCTTAGTTGCCGACCAGTTTCTCTAGGGCCTCGGAGAATCGAGCGCCGCCGATTGATCCCGCGAGGTCTAACTCCTCAATATCTAAGAGGTCCTGCTCACTTAACTCCACAGAAAGCGACTCAGCATTCTCAATGAGGCGAGAGACACGTCGGGTCCCTGGGATCGGGACCAGATGCGGGCCCTGTGCGAGGACCCAGGCAAGAGCGAGTTGGCCGGCGGTACAGCCCTTTGCCGAGGCCAAACCTGCGAAACGATCCGCTAATACTCGGTTCGCCTCATAATGCTCCTCACTAAATCTCGGCATTGATTTTCTAAAGTCTCCATCGCCTAGTGGATCTTTTGACGCGGTGAGCAATCCACGCCCGAGAGGGCTAAACGGAACGAATCCAATCCCGAGTTCGTCGAGGGTTCCGAGAAGTTCATCCTCTGGCCATCGCGTAACTAACGAGTACTCACTCTGGATCGCCGTAATCGGATGCACCGCGTGGGCGCGCCTGATGGTTGCGGGTGCCGCCTCGGATAGACCTAAGTATCGGATCTTCCCTAATGCGACCAACTCCGACATCGCACCGACGGTCTCTTCGATCGGAACAGATGTGTCGACGCGATGCGCATAGTAAAGGTCAATGACGTCAACACCGAGCCGCAGTAGAGATGCATCACACGCCTCATGTACATAAGCAGCATCGCCGCGGATCGAGGGAGCAGGAGCACCCGGGAGTGCAGTAAAACCAAACTTTGTGGCGATCGTTACCTCATCGCGCACCGACGCAAGGGCAGCCCCGACGAGAGTCTCATTGTGGCCAAGTCCGTAGACATCGGCCGTATCAAAGAATGTGATCCCAGAGTCGAGTGCAGTTTGAAGCGTAAGGCGGCTCTCATCATCATCGGATGCACCGTAAGTACTAGAGAGGGACATGCAGCCAAATCCAAGTGCTGATACCTCTAAGTCACCGAGTCTGCGAGTGGTCATGCTCATTGTTTCTCAACCTTCATGCGCTTAGCGCTTTGGTGGCCTAGGAATAAAACCAGAGGTCTTCTCTACATAATCAGCGAAGCCTTCACGCGTGCTCGCCATCCGCTTCTCTAATAGAGGCTTACCCGAGACACTTGTGAGCAACCGTGTCATGACAAGCGGCGAGAGGATCGTG
>CAMDSG010000170.1 GCA_945907055.1 Bifidobacterium breve
GTAGCGGATTTTCGCCCGAAGGTAGTCGCCTCGGAGAAGATCAAGAAACACTCAGGAGCCCCAGAGATAATTCTTGAGCCGACCCCAGATATCTTGAGCGGACTAGGGCAACGCAAGACCCACCAGATACTTGTTGGGTTCGCGGCTGAGACTGAGAACCTTGAGGAGTATGCCCGCGCCAAGATGGAGGCCAAGCGGGTCGACATCATGGTCGCCAATGACGTCTCAGACCCAGAGGCTGGTTTCGAGGTACCTACAAACCGTGCCATTCTGTTAGACAGCATGGGATCCCACACCAAGACCCCATTAATGAGCAAGATGTCCCTCGCCGAGGTGATCCTGGACCGCGTTGCGGTCCGCCTCGGGAGAGCAAACAATAGGGAGAGCCAGTGAATTCGTTCACCTTCACATCCGAGTCAGTAACTGAGGGCCACCCGGACAAGATGTCGGACCAAATCTCAGACGCGGTGCTTGATGCGATCTTTGAGCAGGACCCGGAGAGTCGCGTTGCATGCGAGACCATGTGCACGACAGGTCTCGTTGTGGTTGCAGGTGAGATCACCACGAAGGCATATGTCGATATTCCTCGTGTTGTGCGTGACACGGTTCGCAGCATTGGCTACGACCGCGAGTCATACGGCTTCGATGGCAACACATGTGGTGTAATCACCTCTATTGACGAGCAGTCTCCGGATATCGCAATGGGTGTCGACAAGGCAATGGAGCAGCGCGCAGGTACCGGTGATCAATTCGATGAGGTCGGGGCTGGCGACCAGGGAATGATGTTCGGATACGCCTGCACTGATACTGACGATCTAATGCCGATGCCCATTTGGTTGGCGCATCGCTTTGCACACCGCCTCGCTGAGGTTCGCAAGTCTGGAGTGCTCGGCTACCTTCGCCCAGATGGCAAGACTCAGGTCACCATTGATTACGAGAATGGTCTACCCAAGCGTCTGCGCACGGTACTTATCTCAACTCAGCATGCACCTGGTATCGATATCGATACGATGATCAAGCCCGACTTAATCGAGCATGTGATTCGTCCACTTATTCCTGAGCAGTTTGCAGATGACGACTTTGAGGTTCTCTGCAACCCGACTGGAAACTTTGAGCTAGGTGGACCACACGCTGACTGTGGCCTTACCGGCCGCAAGATCATTGTTGACACCTACGGCGGAATGGCCCGTCATGGTGGAGGTGCTTTCTCCGGCAAGGACCCAACAAAGGTTGACCGCTCTGCCGCTTACGCCGTTCGCCACGCTGCAAAGAACATTGTTGCAGCCGGTATCGCCTCTCGCTGTGAGGTGCAGGTTGCGTATGCAATCGGAGTTGCCCACCCGGTCTCAGTAATGGTCGAGACATTCGGCACCTCTGAGATCGACCCTGATCTCATCCCGGCACTTATCAAGGAGCACTTCGACCTGCGCCCGGCTGCTTTGATTGAGCGACTCAACCTTCGCCGCCCGATCTACCGCAAGACCGCAGCCTACGGGCACTTTGGTCGCTCTGACCCTGACTTCACATGGGAGAGCACCAGCCAGGCGGATGCACTACGCGCTGCTGCGGAGAGCCTCGCGTAGAGGTAACAAAAGATGACGCTGCGTGTGGTCCGGGTCCGCCCGGACCTACCGGCGATAGACCGGTCCTTTGATTACCTAGTACCAGACGCGATCGCGCATCAGATCTCGGTTGGGACCATCGTGCGCATTCCGCTCCACGGTAGGCGCGTTCGCGGATGGGTTGTTGAGGATTTTGTTCAGCCTGAGACCGAGATCTCTCGCATCCTCCCGTTGTTGAAGGTTGTCGGGGCTGGTCCTCCGCCAGAGATTCTTGACCTAGGTCGCTGGGCCGCTCGCCGCTGGATCGGTCCAGATGTCTCTTTCTTCGGCTCGGCTTCCCCTCCTAATGCTGTAGTGCCTAATGCTGTGGCAGAGTCATTTAGTGGTGGTGCCGAGTCGGCGAGCCATGGCTCGAGCGAGTCAAGGCTTCGTGTAATTGCGTGGCCCCCGTCGATGGACCGGCGCCCGCTTATAGATGGACTGCTCCCTGAATCAGGGTCAAGCATCGTGATAGTTCCAGATGTTGGTCGCCTGAATAGTCTCATCAAATACTTAACGCGCGCAGGGCGCGTGGTTCATGTGATGCATGCAACTCGCACAGCGGCTGAGCGCACACTTGCTTGGTCTGAGGCTCGCAAGGGTAACTGCGTGATTGTCGGCGGTAGGGGGGCGGTATGGGCACCGGTTCCGGATCTAGCAGCGATGATTGTTCTCGACGAATCTGATGACGCGCTGCAGGAGGAGAGATCGCCAACTTGGCATGCCCGAGATGTAGCGATTGAACGGGCTCGACGCTGCGGTGTCGCCTGCACCCTCGTAGCGGCGATACCAAGCGCTGTTGCGGTATCGCTTGTTGAGGATGTCGAGCGACCAGAGCGCTCAGACGAGTCTGCGGGGTGGGCTCGCGTTGAGGTTGTAGATCTTCGTGAAGAGGCACCGGGTCAGGGATTGCTTACGGAATCACTCGCGCGGGCCCTACACAAATGCGTAGATGCTGGCGAGCGGGCGCTCCTTGTAATGAATCGCAAAGGCAGAGCTCGATTGCTTGCATGCGGAGCGTGTCGCGAATTGGCGCGCTGTGAGGGTTGCGGAGCTGCAGTTGTAGAGGTGCAGTCTGGCGAGACCAGTGCGTTCTCGACTGATTCGAGTGCTGCTGAAGTTTCGCGGTCACTTCTATGCCCAGTCTGCTCCACTGCGCGCCCATGGCTCTGCGCTGGTTGTGGGAGCACGCGACTGCGCGTTCTGCGTAGCGGTGTTAGTCGGATACGCGATGATCTAGCGGCGCTACTTCCCCGCTCAAGAGTCTTGGATGTCGATGCATCTACCGACGTTGACCTAGCTGCACTCAGAGAAGCAGATGTACTCGTAGGCACTGAGGCGGTTCTGCATCGTGCCCCGCGTGATCGGCCGGTAGGGCTAGTTGCGTTTTTAGATCTTGATCAAGAATTATTGGCGCCGCGTCATCGGGCCGCCGAGCAGTCTGCGACATTGCTTGCGCGCGCCGCACGTCTCTTGGGTCCGCGGTCAGAGGCAAGGCGCCTACTGCTGCAGACTCGCCTGCCTGAGCATGATGTAATTCGGGCCGTGAGTGAAGCAGATCCATCGATAGCTTGGATTTCTGAGACCAAACGTCGCGCTGCTCTTAGCTATCCTCCATTTGGAGCTTTGGCGCAGCTGCGCGGCGTGGAGGAGGCGGTGGCCTATGCCGCGAACATGCTCCGCGCCCTCCCTGGCGTCACAGTCCTTGGCCCGGTCGCAAGCGGCGCATCATTTGAGTGCCTCGTTCGATGCCCTGATTCTGAGGCCCTCTCGGGGGCGCTTCTGGCTGTGCACGCAGGGGCGCGTGCCCTAGGGCGTATACGCGTTGAGGTTGACCCAGCACGAGTCTGAGGCATTTCTGTGCCGAACTTGGATGGCCTCGCTGGTATCCTTGGGGATATGACCACCTTCTCAATTCGTCAGATCGGCGACCCGGTACTGCGTGAACGCTCCGATGATGTAACCGATATAGACGGTGCACTTGCATCAAGCGTCGAGGTGATGGTCAAGACAATGTATGACGCTCCTGGTGGTGGCCTCGCAGCACCTCAGGTCGGGATCACGAAGCGCTACTTCGTTTTTCATGACGACGAATCAGAGACAGCACTCGTAGCGATAAATCCTGAGATCGTTGAGGAGCGCGGCGAGTGCGAGTGGACCGAGGGGTGCCTCTCTATCCCCGATATCGGATTCACGATTGTGCGCCCAGAGATTGTGACCCTCCGAGCGCTTGATATTGATGGCAATGAGTTCTTCCTAGAGGCTGACGACTATATGGGGCGCATGTTTCAGCACGAGATGGACCATCTTGACGGAGTGCTCGCAATAGATCGAGTCGATAAAGAGCAGCGCAAACACATAATGCGGTTACTCCATGAGCGCGAGTTGGTTACTCCAGCGCCGGCGAATCCGTTCGGCTGAGAGCCGGACTCGTTGCGTATCGTCTATCTCGGAACCCCAAGCGATGCCGTTCCAGCGCT
>CAMDSG010000171.1 GCA_945907055.1 Bifidobacterium breve
ACAAGAGGGACATCTATGTCTAGGGCAGCGAGTTCTGCGACGACGCCATAAGGAGTTGCACCACGCATCAGCGCCTGCTGTGAAGCCGCTTGAATCACTGGGCCATCCATAATTGGATCCGAGAATGGAATCCCGATCTCGATCGCATCCGCTCCGCGCGCGGCTACCTCTTCAATCGTTGCGAGCCAGTCGTCATTTATCCCGCCAGTTATATAAGGGACAAGCAGTCGTCGCTCGCGATCACGTTGCGCGCGTAAATGGGACTCAAGATTCATCAGTCTTTGCTCAAATCAAGTAGTTCAGATACTTGCTGAGCGTCTTTGTCTCCACGGCCAGACATTGTGAGCACAACACTCGAACCCTTGGGGATCATTTTTCCTGCATCACGCGCTAACCATCCAATTGCATGCGCCGGCTCCAAGGCTGGAACAATTCCCTCTGTAACCGATAGGAGTTTGAAACCAGCGAGGGCCTCCTCGTCAGTAGCGGAGACGTACTCGGCTCGGCCATCTGCACTCAAGGAGGCGTGCTCGGGCCCGACCCCCGGGTAGTCAAGACCTGCACTTATTGAGTGAGCCTCAAGAATCTGGCCCTCTTCGTCCTGCAAATACTGCGATCTCGCGCCATGCAGAACTCCGGGGACTCCACGGCTCAGCGAGGCGCCATGCTGTCCAGACTCAAGACCGAGGCCTGCAGCCTCAACTCCAATAAGCCGCGACTTGGTATTTAGAAAACCTGCGAAGGTACCCATAGCGTTGCTGCCGCCACCTACGCACGCCACCACAAAATCAGGGTCGCCACCGAGTACAGCACGAGCTTGCTCACGGGCTTCGTCACCGACTACTCGCTGAAATTCGCGAACAATCCACGGGTATGGATGGGGCCCAACTACAGAGCCGATGCAGTAGTAGGTATCCTCGACGCTTCCCACCCAATCTCGCATCGCATCGTTGATAGCATCTTTCAAGGTTCCGCTACCTGAGGTTACGGGCACCACCTCGGCACCGAGAAGTCGCATCCTCCAAACGTTTAAAGCCTGGCGTTCAACATCAACAGCGCCCATGAAAACCTTGCACTCGAGACCAAACAGGGCCGCCGCAGTTGCTGTCGCTACTCCGTGCTGGCCTGCACCGGTCTCCGCTATTACTTTCTGTTTCCCCATACGTTTGGCCAGAAGCGCTTGTCCAAGAACGTTATTAATCTTGTGGGAACCGGTGTGAGTCAGATCTTCCCGCTTCAGTAATACTCGAACACCGAAGAGCTCAGAGAGATTGTGGCACTCAGTTAATGGTGTCGGCCTTCCTGCGTATGACGCGAGTAGCCCCCCAAGTTCTGCTCGGAAATCTTCGGAGTACCAAGCCTTGCGGAACTCAGCCTCAAGTTGCTCTAGTGCTGCAACGAGTGTCTCTGGGACGAACCGTCCTCCGAATTCACCGAACCTCCCAAGTCCTTCAGGGGCTGGTCCAGGTGGATCAAGGTGAACTCCGCCACCTCTATGTGGTGCTGCCATCGAGATACTCCCGTTGATTGAGGCCTAAATTCGCCGAAGGGTGCTGCAATACAGAATGTTGCTATTCAAGATCTTGCTATTCGAGTTTGCTCCCAATGCTACGGGAGGCAACGGGTTAAACAACAAAGGAGAAGGGATCAGACGATGCGGAGCGATGGCGGACCCTGCCGCTCAGCGTCCCGGCTCTGTCCAGGATTGCCCTCACCATCTAAATTCCAGTCGTATGGGCGCAGCGCCTCAACATTCTGGGGCATCGCAAGCAGCGCATCACCGGCCTCTTTGGCTGAGAGGATGAACCGCCTTAATTTGCGAGCGTCCTTTGTCCCCGGGGCAGACTCGACCCCTGTAGCTACATCAACACCCCACGGCCTTACCTGTGCAATTGCAGCCGCTATGTTCTCCGGATTCAATCCGCCAGCGAGCATCAACCTGAGTCCGTCCGGCATTCCCTCGGCTAGGGACCAGTCAAAGACTTGCCCTGTACCGGGAGCAGGGGAATCAATCAGCACAACATCTGCTGGGCCTGCTGCAGCGGCTGCGATACCTCGATCATGTGCCGCGAAGGCCTGAATAACAAAGGAGAGTCGAGCCCTAATCCACTGAACCTCAGTTAAGGGTTCATGCCCGTGAAGCTGCGCACCTGATAATCCGCAGCGCTGAACAATCTCGACTACCCGCTCAGGACGCTCGTTCCGAAATACCCCAATAGTTGCGATTCCTGGCGGAATTCTTTTTACGATGTCCCGAACGTGTTCCGCGCTCATTAGGCGAGGGCTTCCGGCAGCGAAGATAAACCCAATCGCGTCAGCGCCCATCGCCACCGATAGAAGCCCATCCTCTTCGTTAGTGATTCCGCATACTTTTACAAACATTGACAAAAATCTAACCCGCTATGAGTCGCATAGATGGGAAATATCCTGATTTTCACCCCTAAATAAGTAGGGATTAACGGGAGGATTAACGGGGCGAGACGGAAACCTCAGACATAGCGGCGACCAGCGATGACGGGTCGGGGTGGCGCACTAGGGCCTCGCCGACCAGCACCGCATTAAATCCTGCCTCTGCCATCTTTGTTGCATCCTCAAGACTGCGGATGGCGCTCTCTGCAACCGCGACAATCCCCGGGGGAACTCGAGTCGCTAGTGCTGCTACGCCCTCTCTATCCTCGACGAAGTCTGCAAGGTTCCGAGCATTGACTCCAATAATCTCTAGACCGAGGCCGACCGCTCTCTCAACTTCATCCTCCGAGTGCGCCTCAACAAGTACACCCATCCCGAGAGAGTGTGCCGAAGAATGAAGGTCCATCAGCAGTGAGTCCTCAGGGATCGCGGCGAGAATGAGAAGAATGGCGTCCGCTCCGATTGCTCGAGACTCATAGATTTGAACCTCGTCAATAATGAAATCTTTGCGCAGCACCGGGATGCTCATTGCTGCTCGAGCGTTCTGGAGATCTGCGACGAATCCCCCGAAATACTGCTGGTCGGTAAGCACGCTCATCGCAGCAGCCCCGCCCTGCGCATAAGAGGCCGCCATCGTGCTTGGGTCCAAGTTGGGGGCGAGCTCACCTTTAGAGGGTGACCTACGTTTGAACTCCGAGATAACTTTCAGGCGCGAATCCGGAACGGATAGCGCGCCCAAAAAATCACGAGGTGGCTCTGCATCTAGAGCAGTCCGTCGAAGTAGGTCGCGGGTTTGAGGCAAACGTAATACTGTGATCTCGTCGCGCTTAGTTCCAAGAATTTCGTCTAGCACACTCACTGGGGCAGCACTTTAGAGAACTCGCAAATCGGCAGTCATGTTGCGACCGGTCGTTCTAGAACCTCAACCACAGTTCCAGAGACCTCAAGGGTTGATCCAATCTCTACCTCTCTGCGGACGTAACCCAATGCAAACCCTGGGGCAGAACTCGTGATCTCCCCCACAACCTTCGCATCTTGGAGGAGAGAGTCGCCCTTAACGAGGGTGACCCCTGAGCTATTCGTGATGAGTCGCAGGTGTCTATTTACATGCCCACGACTATCAATACGGCAGACCAACTCCTGACCAACAAAGCAGCCTTTTGTGAATGAGACTGATTCGATCTCAAGAGCAGCCTCTTGAGGAATCACCGATGAGTCGAGGTCAAAACCCATACGCGGAGTTCCATTTTGTATGCGCTCCAACTCACTCTGATCGCTAGGGTCATCTCCTAGCGACTCAAGACTCACCTCAACTGCTGTGCGAATCTTGTAACGAGATAGAACGTTCTTAAGGGCCTCTCCCCATCCTGGGTCTGTTTCAAGCAGAGCGTCATCTCCTTCGCGCACTACGCCAAGGAGGACCTCTACCTTTCCCTGAGGGGTGAGCATCAACGCAGAGCGACGCTCGCCTTGATCCATGCCAAGTACATCCTGCGAGAGAAGGCTCTGTAGAAAACTCCAAGTATCGGCTCCTGTTACGCGAACTACATCTTTATCGTTCATCAGGAACCCATCTCATTAGTAGACCCAAAAATTCGCCTCGAAGCCTCAGCCGCCGTCAGCAGTGCCCGCGCCTTGTTATGGCACTCAAGA
>CAMDSG010000172.1 GCA_945907055.1 Bifidobacterium breve
CGAAGGACCTCTACCCCATGAACGTGATTTACATATACCCATGCATCTGGGTCGCTCGGCGTGCCATCACAGAGACTCGCCAACAACTCGGTATTTCGCCGCACGGTTAGGGCATCATCCCCTACGTGCGTAGCGAGATTAAGCGAGTCGTATGGATGCTTAGAGGAGCCTCCGAGACGATCAGTAAACCAGACGCGGGCACACCCGATATCTACGTAGTTAAGCACCGCTTTGCCTCCGGACTGCATTAACTACGAGCGAAGCCCGTATGTCAGCGAAGGAACTCAGGAACGTCGAAGTCGTCGTCACCAAGACCGAGGTCGTCAGTAACACCGGAGACTCCAAAAGACTCTTCCTCTGAGCGAAGTCCGAGAGGAGCAGAAGGACGCTCCCCCTCGTAACGATCAAAACCAGCGGCAATAACTGTTACGCGCACCTCATCTCCAAGGGCGTCATCGATCACAGTCCCGAAGATGATGTTCGCATCCGGGTGTGCTGCATCAGCGATGATCTGAGCTGCCTCATTTACCTCGAAGAGTCCGAGGTCAGATGGGCCTGAGATCGTGAGCAGGATTCCTCGCGCGCCCTCAATGCTCGCCTCAAGAAGCGGGCTTGAGATTGCAGACCTTGCGGCGCCAACAGCGCGTCCATCGCCAGAGGCATAACCGATACCCATTAGCGCTGATCCGGCATTGGTCATGATCATCTTGACATCTGCGAAGTCAGTGTTGATGAGTCCCGGCGTGGTGATTAGATCGGTGATTCCTTGGACTCCCTGCAGGAGAACCTCATCGGCCATCTTGAAGGCGTTGACGATTGAGGTGCGCTCATCCGAGACCTGAAGCAGGCGATCGTTTGGAATAACAATCAGGGTGTCGACCTTCTCTTTTAGTCTCTGAATACCCTGTTCTGCTTGTACAGATCTGCGGCGACCCTCAAAACCAAATGGCCTTGTAACTACACCGATGGTCAATGCGCCTAGTTCTTTTGCGATCTCCGCGATCATTGGGGCTGCACCGGTACCGGTACCACCGCCCTCGCCCGCTGTGATGAAGACCATGTCAGAGCCGCGCAGGGCCTCCTCGATCTCAGCACGATGTTCGTCAGCCGCTTGTCGGCCAACCTCGGGGTCGGAACCTGCTCCAAGCCCGCGGGTTAATTCGCGTCCAAGATCAAGTCGAAGGTCAGCATCGCTTAGAAGCAGAGCCTGAGCGTCGGTATTGACCGCTAGGAACTCGACTCCCTTGAGCCCGGCATCGACCATGCGGTTGACGGCGTTACCGCCACCTCCGCCAACGCCGACGACCTTGATCACTGCCAAGTAGTTTTGGGGTGCACCCATCATTGCTTGCGCCTCTCCTGGCGTAGCCATAATCCTTGAGTCTCAACGTAAACCTCGGCCTTACGGTCGAGGTGTTGTAGAGGTCAAGGCTTATGTAAACCTGTTGTAAGGGTTCAGACTGTACCGGACAGCGGCAACCGGGGCAAAGAGAACAGCCCCTAGAGGACAAAATTCTCTCAAATTTGCCTCAAAGCCACGAATTCAAGGGACCAATTCAGTCGTCAAAGACCAGATCAATTCCCATACCAATGCTCTAGCGGTCCCCCTGGAACAGCGTAGGCGTAGGCCTTCATGCTCATTAAGAGGTAGCTGGAGCAGTTGGGACAGTTACGTCGATTGTGGTGACGCTCTGCCGATTAGACCTCAGCGCCTCAAGCACTGCGAGAGCAACAATTCCCTTCGTGCGCGCATTATCAGTCGGTCCAATTCGAATGACTCGCGCTGTGGGGCGTTGACCTGCTGTCGTGTTGAGTAGAAGCACTACCGATCCAACTCTGTCAACCTCCACAACGGCGACCTGAACCCTCAGCGCCTTTGGTAGCGCCATGAATGTCGTTGCAGCGGTCTTGGGACTAATGAAGCCTCCTGCCTTTGCGACCTTCACCCCTCTAATCTCCGGGATTCCAAATGGCGGGGCTGCGGTAGTGGCGAGAACTCTCCCAGCCTTGTCAACAAGACGCGGGGGCTGAACCGCAGGGGCGCGCCTGGTGGTTGAAGTACCGATGGTGGTTGTGGTCGTGGGCTCGCTAGTGGTTGAAGAAGTAGAAGATTCGCTACTGGGTTTAAGCGTTGCACTCGAAGGATTAGCCGAGGTGCTCGTCGTAATAGT
The DNA here is from genome assembly GCA_945907055.1 of Bifidobacterium breve. Taxonomy (GTDB): domain Bacteria; phylum Actinomycetota; class Acidimicrobiia; order IMCC26256; family IMCC26256; genus IMCC26256. The sequence goes on from CAMDSG010000172.1 coordinate 2,172, forward strand.
TATCTCGCTACCCGGGCGAACCCATGCGACAGGGTTGCGCTCTACCAACTCAATTGAGACGGTATGAGGGAACTGAGTCTTTACCGAAACACTCGCTATCCAAGGAAGCTTCTTCACTCGATCGGAGATTGCTCCGGTATCAAGAAAAGCAAGTGCGTCACCCATCGGGACTGCGGCAGCAACCTCAACGGCTCTCCCCCTCTCCCCTGTCACTCCGGTTACCTCCAACTTCCGTGCCTCTAGTAACGCAGAGTTAAGGAGGAGGTATACAAGAACAACAACTACCCCAACACAGAGTGCAGAGCCAACCACGATTGTTCGTCTACGTACTTTTGCCTGCTCAACCGCGCTTCTGCGGGCTTTAATTCTTGGGTCCTCACTCTGCGAACTCACTGCAGTCCCTCAGATGGCTCATCTTGACCGTCACTCTTACTAAACCCAACCCAATGAAGCTCGGTCTCTAAGCGGACCCCGGTCTCGTCGAGCACTCTCCTCTGAATCTCTAAGACGAGTGCCGCCAAGTCGCGCGCCATCGCCCCAGACTCCGCCTGAATAAAATTGGCGTGCTTCTGGGAGACATGCACCCCGCCAATCCTCAATCCTTTTAAGCCACAGGACTCGATTAAGCGACCGGCAGAGTCACCATCTGGGTTGCGAAAAACAGATCCCGCATTTGCCCCACCAGGTTGATTCTCGCGACGCCATCGAACAATCTCAGAGAGCCGCTCCTCGCATGCACCAGGCTCATCTCTAACGAGTTCGAAAGAAGCACTACAGACAATCTCCATTCCACCTAGGGCCGAACCACGATAGTGAAATCCAAGACTCTCCACGGAGCGCTCTGAGGCGACTCCATTGCTCGAGATATCAGCTACAACCGCAGAGAGGAGAACCTCAGCGGTTGAGCTCCCGTGGCCGCCAGCATTCATGCGTACCGCTCCGCCAATGCTCCCTGGAATACCAACGTAGAACTCAAGGCCGCTTAGCCCGGCAACCGCAGACCTGCGGGCTAGTACTGGGAGGGGCACACCTGCCCCTGCAGTTACAACTTCGTCGACGATGTCTACGCGCTCGAAATCCTCCTCAAGAATCACGACCGCCGCGCTTACTCCAGCATCAGCAACTACAAGATTAGATCCTCTTCCAATGACGAGGATCGGAACGCTCGGGTTTGCTTCAAGGGCTGTTGCAAGGAGACCGAGTTCGCTCACATTTCTGACCCGCACCAGAATCTCAGCCGGTCCACCTAAACGATATGTAGTGAACTGAGATAGGGGCGCTGCGCGCTCGACACGATCCCCAAAATCTGGACTCAGCATATTGAAAGCTGCGTCGAACTCCGAGCTCAAAGCTCTCACCCGTTTACCCATTCATCTGGAACCGTAGTTAGATCACCTGCGCCAAGGGTGAGGACAAGATCACCCGGACCCGCATATTTCAGTACGTTTGAAACCAACTCCGACCTATGAGGAAAATATGAGACGGACATCTCTGGATGTGCATCGAGAACAGCTTGAAGCACCAGCCGACCTGTCACACCAGGAATCGGCTCCTCACTCGCTCCGCAGACATCGGTCAGCACTAGGTGGTCAACACCCTCGAAGGCATCTGCGAAATCTCGCCACATCAGCATTGTTCGGAGATAGCGATATGGCTGGAAAACAGCGATAATCCGACGCCAGCCTCCCTCTTTCGCAGCACGCAGTGTGGCCTTTATCTCGCTCGGCAAATGCGCGTAATCATCAACAAAGGTAACGCCATCTCTCTCGCCCCTGAATTGAAATCTGCGTGAGACTCCACCGAATCCAGCGAGAGCACTCCTCACATCCTCGAATGAGACACCGAGGCTCATAGTTAATGCAGCAGCGGCAGTGGCGTTCTGT
>CAMDSG010000173.1 GCA_945907055.1 Bifidobacterium breve
CTCCTGGTCGAAGTTATCTAGCAACCATGAGAATTTTGTCGCCGATGAATTAGGGGCGAAGCGCAGGCCCTGAGCTTGAAGTTCGAGGCATGTGAATACGGTACGAAGATCTTGCCAACCTATGCCAGGGCCAATTGGTTCCCCCGTAACACGGTCCCAGATCACCACAGACGCGCGCTGGTTAGTTATCGCAACTCCGGATACCGCTCCATTCACCTCGCCGGCAACTTTGGCTGCGAGTTGTAATGCCGCGCTTGCCATCGCAGCCGCATCAAACTCAACGAGACCTGGGGCAGGGGAGTCTGGGAGAAGAGGAAGCGCCGCCTCATTAGAGACAGTCGCGTCATCGTGAACTATCGAGGCGCGTATTGATGATGTGCCTACATCGATAACAAGGATGCTCATCGTGGCTCCCTAACTACGGCCACTCTGGCCCGCCCCAAGGGTCTGGGAGGCCTAGTTTCCCAGGGTTTAGAATGCCATTCGGGTCAAGTGCTCGTTTGATGTCTCCAAGCACGCTGAGCCCCTCGCCGAGTTCGTCTTGCATAAACCTAGAACGGTTGAGTCCGACACCGTGGTGGTGCGAGAGCGCACCCCCCGCCTCTAGTACCGCACGCTGCCCTGCATCCCACGCGCTGATGTAATACGACTCGCGCTCATCGGCAGGCGGGTTTCCTGCAAATGTGAAATAGAGGCAGGCTCCATCCGAGTATGCATGGCTTTGGTGCGCACTTGCAACCATCGTGTGCTCAAGCGATCTAAGCGCATCGGTCGCAGCAGAGTAAATCTCTGCACACTTTGACCACGGTGCGGAGATCTCCATTGTGTCGACTACGAAGCCACGCCTAATCAAAGACTCAAGAGCGCTCACATCGTTACGGTGCCCCATCCACTGCTCGACGAGTGCTTCATCAAGTCGCTCAGCGCCGATAGACATGCACTCTTCGTCAACAATCCCCATGACAGCATCAATAAGTGCTGGGTCTCCCTCGTCCATTACCAGCAGGACTTGACGGTCGCCGGTCTTGTAGGAGCGATCCCCCTCAATCTCGTCATAGTGGCGTAGCACTGCAGGTGTTGCCCCACGATGAAGGATTCGCCGGCATACCTCGAGTCCGTCCGCGAAAGTTGCGAGTGAATACGCGCCGCGACGTTGATATGTGGGGAGCGGGTGCAGCCGAAGAGTCGCCTCAGTGATTACGCCGAGAGTTCCCTCAGAGCCAACAAAAATACGATTGAGTTCGGGCCCGATTGCGCTGCGTGGAGCATCACCGGTTCGAATGATGCGTCCATCCGCGAGTGCTACTTCAAGAGCGACAACCATGTCCTCGATTTTCCCGTAGCGCGTTGAGTACTGACCCGCCCCACGGCACGCCACCCAGCCGCCGACAGTTGAGAGAGCCATGGATTGCGGCCAGTGCCCAACAGTCACATTGTGATCGGACTGGAGTGTCTCCTCGAACCACGTACCGAAGGTGCCGGGGAGGACTCGAACTGTCAAAGACTCAGTATCTACATCAACAATCCCGGTCATTGATGTGAGGTCAAGTAGGACGCCTCCGTGAAGCGGGACGCTCGCACCACAGACTCCGCTGCGCCCGGCCGCTGGAGTAACAGGAAGACCAGCATCATTACAGACCTTGAGCACTGCTGCTACTTGATGCGCATCAGTGGGGCGAACGACAACAGAGGCAAGGGCAGCAACCTCTCCGACTAGAGCCCAGATCATCGCAAGAGGCCACCAGTCACGGCTTGCCTCGACAAGTTCGCCATCGGAGGTAGTCACCTCGGCTCCAGTTGCGATTAGTGCCTCTAGGTTCGACTCCGATATCTCTACGCGAGAGGCGTTGAGGTGCCCGGTGACGATGCTCGGGTCAGCCTCGATTGCGATCGGCGGGGTAGGCGTCCCAGAGATACTCATTAGGCTCCAAAACCGTTGTCGGTAGCGGCTGCCGGAAGCCCGCCAACGCTGCGTTCATGCTCAATTGATGCTCGGTAGGCGCTTACCTCTGCCTGCTCTCGGCTCAAGTCCCAGCCAAGCTCTGCTCCGATAATAGAGGCAGTGCTGTGGGCCGCTGCGAGGCTTGCATCGCGGGCAAGAATGCGAGAACGCGTCCTGCGCTCTAAGACGTCCGAGAGACTCTGCGCCATCTCGAAGCGCACAGCGTAAACAGCCTCAGCTCGCGAGTATGGGAGGCCCTCAACGAGGGGCTCCGCTAGTGCAGGGTCGGAGCTAGCAATTGCAGCGACGTCCCCTGATGCAGATCCAAATCTCCCTGCAAGGTGCTCATCTGATCCGTGGTCACCCTCTGCCCCAAATAGGGGTACGTGCTTTGTGCGTGACTTAGCGTTTATTCCAAGGCGATCGGCGACTCGATCGACAGTATCGGCAGACATGCGTCGATATGTTGTGAGCTTTCCACCTGTGATCGTCGTGACGCCGCCATCTGAGGTGCTTACGCCGTGCTTGCGCGAGAGGTCGGCAGTTTTATTACCTACTGTTCCACCAGAGATGAGTGGCCGTAGTCCGGCCCAGACCGCCGTTACATCTGATTCGCTGATCTTCTCGCTCATCACAAGGTTCATTGCATCTATGCAGTAACTGATGTCTTCGGGTGTGCATTGAGGGTCGTCAATGTCGCCCTCATAGTCAGTATCAGTGGTTCCTACGTATGTATATTCACCCCAAGGCACTACAAAAATAGATCTTTTATCCTTTGGAACAGGGATAATCGCAGCAATGTCATTACGTACCTTGCCCCAAGGCACGGTGATATGGATTCCCTTTGCAGGGCGAATGGAGTGTGGGTCTTTACCCTCATCCATTGCTCTGATTGAGTCTGACCAGACCCCAGCAGCGTTCACCACTGCGCGGGCTTTGATCTCGAACTGACGGCCATCGGCCTCTACCGTCGCGCCGCTTACCTGACCGCTCGAGTCCTTATTTAGTGAGACAACCTTTGTGTGATTCGCAATCGCGGCGCCGAACTCAGCAGCGGTACGCGCAACGGTGAGGGTAAGGCGAGAGTCGTCTACCTGAGCGTCGTAATAAATGTAGGCACCGGAGAGATTTGCCTCGCGCAGTGTCGGCATGTGCTCAAGCGCCTCAGATTTGGAGATGCGCTTGTGGAGTTTTCCAATTCGAGCGCCACCGGTTAGGTCATACATCCAGAGAGCGGAGCCGAGTGCTCGCGAGATCTTTGGATTGATGAGTCCGTCACGTGAGAGGAGTGGGATAAGGAAGGGGAGTTTACGAACTAGGTGAGGAGCATTGCGCAGCATCACGGTTCGTTCGTAGAGTGCTTCGTAGACGAGGCCAAACTCGCGTTGCTGGAGATAGCGGAGCCCACCATGTGCAAGCTTGGAGGATTTTGATGACGTCCCAGACGAGAAGTCGTCACGCTCAACGAGAGCGGTTCGAAGCCCGCGAGAGACTGCGTCGAGGGCGACCCCAACCCCTGTGATTCCGCCCCCAATTACGAGGACATCGAACTCCTCATTCTCGAGGCGTGCAAGAGCATCTGAACGGTTAAAGGTTGATAGTTCGGTGGCGGAGGGCATCTAATCAGATTACCCGCCAACTCGATTCTGAGGGAAAAGCGGGCATGATCGAGACAGATCGCTTACTCGGCCCTCAACTCCACTTCCGACGGAATCATCTAAGGGGAGCGAACAAGTCGACTCCGAGATGCAATTACCGGGTAGGTGATAGATGCTGACCTCGTGATGGGTGAGAGGCCACTCCATGCTCCGGCGTTGAGGCGCCACCTAATAGCAAGTTCGATGCTCGCGGTGACTGCGTACCCGGGGGCAGGTGATCTCCGCTCGTAGAGGTGGGCGATGAGTCCGCGAGTACCGCTCGCAAAGGGGACCCTTTGGGATCTGGAGCCGTCTCCGGTCTGCCAGGAGACGGCGCTTGGAGTCGCCTCGACCTCTACATTCGCTCCGAACCCGCGAACTGAGTCGCGAATCGGAGCCCCCGAGAATCCATTAGTAGCAAAAAGGGTATTGAGGCCTGCCAACCCGCGATGGGCAGG
>CAMDSG010000174.1 GCA_945907055.1 Bifidobacterium breve
GTAAACATGCTGACTGCAGATTTAATGCGTTGCGTTAGGGGATCGCTATCGGGTGAGGTCGGGACTAGCGCGTTGCTAAGGATAAGAACCTCAGGATGAATGCGCTCGATCGCTTGACGCTGCGCCTCGATCCACGCGTTGCATGAACCGGCGGCAATCTTGGGCGTTGCTTGAATGGAGGAGCAGCTGGCACGGGAAAGGCGATCGACTCTGAATCCAATGCGTCTAGCGAATCGGTCCAAGGCAGGAGCCCAGTGTCCAGCATGGGAGTCTCCGAAAAGCACAATCCTGCGCTTAGATAAGGGATCGCCAAGTACGCATTGACCCAACTTCAGACACGTAACGTTGCGTTCGGCATTCGGATCAACTTCGCTAAGGCCATCTTTAAGTGACGGTTGGAGGTTCGTCGGGACAAACTCGGTCGCTGCTGGTAAAGCACCGACTGTGTGAACGGTTGGGTTCGCTCCAAGACCCGCGTCCAATGGTCCTGCAGCGACCGTTGTCGCAAATGAAGCGGCAACCGTGATGGCTATCAAAGCGACTCCAAATAATAACGAAGTGGCGGGGCGCTTTCGCAGCCACTTCGATGATCTGATTGGCGCCTCAATTAGATGGTACGACGCTACTGCGAGGCATGTAACAAGGATGAGTGCGCCAGCAACAAGAGAGAGTCGGTTGCCTCGTTCGTTTGTGAATACCGCAAATGGCCAATGCCAAAGGTACAAGGCAAAGGAGTAGCGCCCTATCGCACGAGGCAGTCGATTTCCAAGTGTCAATCGGATGAACGGCAGCGGCTGCGGAGCCCCGGCAATCAGTACTAGTGCAGTTCCAATGACAGGTACGAGCGCTGCCCAGCCAGGCCATCTCGTATTTGCATCGAATAGAAAAACTGCGATTGTTATAGCGGCTAAACCTGTCACTGCAAATACAGATCGCGCCCACATTGGTATTGGCCGGCGGTTCAGTACGTAGACAGCCGCCAAAGCACAAAGAGCGCCGACCCCTATTTCCCATGCGCGAGATGTAATCAGGAAGAACGCATCAATAGGCGCATCGGTGGACATGCGTATCGATATTGCTAACGAGCCGATGGTGAGCACTGAGAGCGTCCACGTCCAAGTGCTGATCCGTAGGCGTTTTCCCCCTAAAAACCAGAGTATTCCAAGCACCGCAGGAACAGCTAGATAAAATTGCTCCTCGACCGATAGTGACCAAAACTGCTGGAAGAGTGATGGGGCGCTGGCCTCCGATAAGTAACTAGTTCCGAGGTTTGCGAAGCGTATGTTCGAGATGAATAGTGCCGCTGACCGGGCATCTGCCCCCGCAGATCTTGCAAATGTCAACGGATTCTGGCCAACTGCAGCGACGACAAGTGTGCTTAGAATTACTAGGGTAGCTAGCGGGATAATCCTCCGAGCTCGCCGCGCGTAGAACTCCAAGAATTCAATCCCGTGCCCCGAGCCCGCTCGCACTGCGAGTCGCTGCGTGATTAGGAATCCTGAAATCACGAAGAACACATCTACGCCTATGTAGCCACCGGTCGCGCCGATTAGGCGAAAGTGGTACGCGAGTACTGCAAGTACTGCAATGGCGCGCAGCCCCTCAATGTCGAGACGGAATCCCTGCGAAGCTTTCTCTGAGTCTTGCGCAATTGGCCCAATTGGAACGCGGGGGACCGTATCAGCGGATGCGTTCATTCTCAAGATATTACCGGTTTAGTAAGGACCCATAGACGCTGCTGAGAGCCGCTCAAGCGATCTGTCGTAGGTTACGCAAACGGTTACTCTCGTGACATGCCTCAAGCATCTAGCGATCGTTCTTGTCATGGATGCGCGTGGGTCTGCGAGCAGTAGACGAGTTGCAACTCCTGAGGATTACTTCCTAAGCCTCGGTGGAGAGCGGGGGCAGACGATGCAGACTCCAGTTGATTGGGGGGGATCGATGCACCCTTACTGCGACTGATGGTCAAAGAACGGCTCGCAGAGTTAGGCGCTTGAGGGGCGTTCAAGAGATTGACGCGGCAGCTGCCTTGGCCTGCCTAGCGTGGTGGAACTCTCCCGAGTATCGCGAGTTGGCTGCATTTCGCCATGCATCAACCACGACTCACTCAGTCTCGATTATTCACGCACCCCCGAGTCGGTAAATCGGAGACGACCCCTACTAGTTGACAGATCAACTAGTAGGGGTTAAAGTAGTTGAACAAGCAACTAAATATAGGAATGCCGGCCCCTAGCCCCCCAATTTGAAGCGAGACTTAACTATGAGCACTGCACTAATTATTTTCGGAGCCTTTAGCGGGCTGACTGCGACGTTGTCAGCCATCGGGAAACTGACCCGTCAGCCGAAGGTCATAGCAACACTCACCGGAGTAGGGGTTCCTGAGAACCGCATTCCGTTGCTTGCAGCTCTCGAGATTCTTGGCGCCTTGGGTTTGGTAATCGGCATCTGGGTTCAGCCGCTCGGTGCCGCAGCTGCAATTGGTCTCGCTCTTTATTTCCTCTGCGCGGTTGCTGCACATATTCGGATTAAAGAACCACTCAAGGAGTCGCTACCAGCGATTTTCCTATTTTTAATAGCTGCAGTAACGGCTGCGCTTCAGCTCGCTCGATAGTTATTAGGCGAGTTCATTTCTTGCGGCTCCGCAAGGACGCCACGGCCTAGAACCAACACCTTTTGATCAGAGCTGCTAATCGCTCCAAGGTTTTCTCTTCGTATGTTCGAATCATCGAGCGATCGCAGTCTTGGCCTCCTCAGTCTGGGAATCAGAGGCACTCTGAAGCGGAGCGGTTCATGGTGTGGCCTGAGCCTCGCCGGCTCTCGTTTGCCGGGTGATTCCTAAGAATTGCCTGAGATGTTCCAAGCGGAGCGCTCTGCTGGGTTCCGAGTTAGGTACCGTCACTCCCATGACCCCAGTAGCCCGTCACCGTCTCAGTGTCTTCGCCTTATGTTTTGTGATGCTCGCTCTTGCCGCCTGCAGTTCCTCGGCATCTCGTATGCCAGCCAAGGCGCCAACAAGCAATACCGCACTCCCAACCTCAACCAGCGCCGCGGGCGCGCCGACAAAGTTTGTTGCTGACATATGGGGCGATAATTGGTTTGCTCTATACGTCAACGGCAAGCTTGTGGGCGAAGATTCAGCGCCGATTACAACGCAGCGCTCTTTCAACAAGGAGCGCATCACCTTCACGGCCACTTACCCACTCACAGTCGCAGTCCTCGCCAAGGACTACATCCAGGATGCGTCAGGCCTCGAGTACATCGGCACCCCACAGCAACAGATCGGCGACGGAGGACTAATTGCGCAGATTAGTGATGAAGCCACCGGGCGAGTGGTTGCCGCTACGAACGCGAAATGGAGAACTCTCGTAGTTCAGCGCGCGCCGCTCAACCCGTCGTGTGTGACATCCGCCAATCCGATTACCGATTGCGAGCATGAGTCGATAGCGACGCCGACCGAATGGGCGGCACCGTCCTTCGATGACGCGTCCTGGGCGAACGTCAACGTGTACACCGCCGCGCAGGTTGGAGCCCGCGACGACTACACGATGGTGACATGGGACCCCTCGGCTTCATTGATATGGGGAAGCGATCTAAAGCTTGACAACGTCTTGCTAATGCGCGCCCCAACCATCGCGCGCCCATAGTTCTGAGTCGCTCTCATTGATGGGTCTCCGACTACTACCGGGCAAGCCCCTGCTGAGTTACGGGGCGAGGAGACGTGCTCGGGTACAGAAGCAACTTCAGTTATCCGGTGTTACTCAGTGTTCTGCATACTTCTTTGATTCCCAACGCTCGCTGCTCGGGAGATGAGAAGGCCTCCAGCGACGAGGAGCAGACCGGCAGCCGCGAGTAACGCCGTGCCGGAACCGGTAGCGGGCAGCGTTGGTTTCGAGGCGGTTGTGATCTGCGGGGGCTGGGTGACAGAAGGTGGAGTCGGGGAGACGGCCTCGGCCAAGACTCCTCTAACTGCGTCGTAGGCAGGTTTGGGAGCGAAGGCATTGTCGAACAGCA
>CAMDSG010000175.1 GCA_945907055.1 Bifidobacterium breve
CTCTCCGTCGCCCCCATTTCATCCGGACTTTGACCGTCGGCCTAGGAGTCTCACCTAGTCGGCCCGCCACAGGCTGCGGCAGGTTCGCGGGCTACCAGCACCACAGATGTGGGGCAAGGATCACCGCCGGTCGGGACTTACACCCGATCCCCGAGGGCTATCTATGAACTATCTAATTACCTGTTCCCAACCGTAACACAGGCAAATTATTAGCAAGAACGAGTGTTTTAGGTAGCGGAACCCTAAAGAGTTCGAGTCCGAGCATTCCAAGTTCAGTCTCTCCAGTGAGCCCAAAGATTCAGTGCGGTGAGCCACCAGATAAGAGCTCGAGAGCGTGTGGGATCGACGCCAGAATTGTCTCCAAGGCCTCAATGGATCCTTTAAGAGAGCCGGGAGTGTTGATGATCAATGCAGCGCCTGTTGCGCCGGCCACGCCACGGGAGAGCACCCCAAAGCCTCGACCACCTTCATCAGATGCACGCCTGATGGCCTCCATGAACCCTGGCGCTTCTCTCTCTATTACAAGCCGTGTGCCCTCGGGCGTTAAGTCACGGGGTCCGAATCCAGTACCGCCGGTTGTGATCACAACGCCGGCAAAGTCCCGAATAAGTTCTCGCAGCGCCGCAGCGACCTCCTCGATGCCGTCGCTAACAACTACCGGCGGCTCTACATCGAAGCCCTCAGCCCTGAGGCGCTCGCAGAGCGCTGGGCCCGAGAGATCTTCACGCTCCCCTGCTGCAACCCCGTCAGAGACTGTGAGGACTCTCGCGCTCTGCATCACTCGTCAGGTGGGCCATGCCGCGGCACGAATTGCATGCGCTGCAGCGAGTGAATCCGGGGCACGGAATACCGCACTACCCGCAACGAGAATGTCAGCACCTGCCTGAGCGGCAATGAATGCATTCTCAGCAGTAATACCGCCATCAATCTCGAGCTCGACATTGAGTCCACGCTCATCAACAATTGCTCGGGCACGAGCAACCTTCTCAAGAACTTCGGGTATGAATGCTTGCCCACCAAACCCTGGGTTGACACTCATAAAGAGCAGCACATCAATCTCTTCGAGATAAGGGATGACAGCATCAAGTGGCGTCTCTGGGTTCATGACAAGCCCGACGCCAACCTTTAGTTCGCGCATCTGCTCAAACATTGGACGCGGATCACCAAGCTCAACGTGAACCGTGATGTTGTCTGCTCCGGCCTTTGCGAATGGCTTAATAAACTCTGCAGGGTTATCGATCATTAGATGTACATCGAGATGTAGATCGGTGACTCGTCGCAGCGACTCCACGACAGCGGGGCCAAGCGAGAGATTTGGAACAAAGTGCCCGTCCATGACATCTACATGGAGCTGGTCACAACCAGAGCGAACCGCCTCTACCTCTGCCCCGAGTCGGGCAAAGTCTGCGGCAAGGATTGAGGGCGCAATTTTTTGACTCATCGTGTCGTGAGGTTAATCGCGACATGTGCAGTTGCTTGTGGGCTGGGCTCCAAGTTCTCTCACACTCGGGGGCTCTCAAAAGTCTCGATTGAACCCAGGCGCATCAAGCGTGTCCCACCCCTCCTTTATAATCGAACATATGTTCGATGAACTTAAAAGCGCAGTCACCCACTTACGAGAGGTCACTTCTCGTATCAATGTCGACGTAATCGACGGGAAATCAGCCGGCGAACTCGTTCGGATCTCAGAGGAGGCACGCCGAACAATTGACGGTCTGCGTACCTCTGCCATTGGGCGAGTCGGTACGACGGAAGCCTGGCGTGTTGGAGGATCTAAAAACTCGGCAGAGTGGGTAGCGCTCCACACTGGTACTCCGATTTATGAAGCACAAGCCGTGGTGATACTTGCCGGCCAACTTCGTCATCTCCCTCAGACCGTTGAGGCCATGAGCGCTGGTGTGATCTCTGCCGCTCAAGCCGTCGAAGTCGCACGCGGCGCTACTGCAGAGCCGTATACCGAGACTCAACTCTTAAACCTTGCAAAGCATGCAACGGTTCGCGATCTTCGCGATGAAGCATCACGTGTAATAGCAGCCGCCACAGATGAGGCCTCGCGCCATAAACAGATACATAAAAACCGTTGCTTAAAAACATGGACCGACCAAGACGGTGCCTTCAATTTGAAGGCGCTTATGACTGCTGCCAACGGTGCCCTAGTAATGGCAGCTCTCAAGCCGATACAGGATGAGATCTTCAAGGTGGCTCGCAAGAGTGGTGAACATGAAAGACCAGAGGCCTACGCCGCTGACGCTCTAATGGCGCTCTGCGAAAAAGCGGGCGCCATACACCCGAGCGAAAGCGGAACAAAAACGAGTCGCCCTAACGCTGTGATCAATATTCGAGTCGACATAGATGCGCTCAAACGCGGGTGCACTGAGCACGGCGAGGTCTGTGAGATCGCTGGTGTCGGCCCTATCCCTGTAGCAACGGCTACGGAGTATCTAGGTGAGGCATTCCTCAAGCTCCTCGTGATCGATGGAGTAGATATCAAGACGGTTGCGCATTTGGGCCGACACATCCCTGCACCACTGCGAACAGCTGTTGAGGAGCGTGACCGTGTCTGCCAAGTACCGACCTGCGATGTGGCGCTTGGTCTGGAGATAGATCACATCAATCCCTTCTCAGAGGGAGGCCCAGCGAGTTTTGAGAACCTCGTTCGCCTCTGCAAGCGACATCACCACCAAAAAACGCATGACGGGTATCGCCTCGAGCGAGTAGACGGGCACGAATCATGCGATACGAGCACCGTAGAAAACGTAGGTAAGCGGGCGAGGTGGGCGTGGAGAGGCCCGCCGGATACCGGTTGAGATGTTCGCGCTACTCCGGTGCCTTTAGAAGAAGTAAGTACATTCCATCAGTCCCAACGGCATCGGGGGTGAGCAATGCTCCGCGCCCATGGGCGATCCACGGTGATGCCGGAATTGGTTGCGCCTCGAACCTTGGTAGAGCACTCTGCGCCCACTTATCGACTCCGATCGTCTCATCACTACTAAGTGTGCAGACTGAGTAGGCAAGAAGCCCGCCAGGCTTGACCAATCGCGATGCCTCAAGAAGCATCTCTTGCTGGAGTTTGCCGAGCACTTCAGGGTCGTCAGGTGAGATGCGCCAGCGCGCCTCGGCTCGACGTCGAAGAACTCCGAGACCAGAGCACGGGGCATCTAGCAGTACACGGTCGAAGGATGCCGGAGCGATTGGCACATCACGTGCATCACCAACGAATGTCTGGATCGAGACGAGTCCGAGACGCTCGGCACCATCCATCACCAACCGCACTCGCCCTGCATAGCGGTCACCAGCGAGGATAAACCCGCTATCCCCCATCGCCTCAGCGATAGCGGTGGTCTTACCTCCCGGGGCTGAGCAGATATCAAGAATCCTCTCTCCGGGTTGCGCTCCGATTGCCATCGCTACTGCCTGGCTCGCCTCATCCTGAGGAGTTGCGCGGCCCTCGCTTACAGCAGGGAGTGTTCGTGGATCGCCCGTACCGCTCACTACAAGCGCATTCGGCATAAGGCGGCCACGCTCAACCGTTACGCCTCCATCCTCTAGGTCGCCGATCAACTCATCGAGTGTTGAGAAACGCGGATTGAGTCGAAGAGTTACGCCGGGAACCGTGTCATTGGCATCTAATACTTTGGCCGCAAGGTCGTGGCCTAGATCGGCGCGTAGACGCGCAACCAACCACTCCGGGTGAGAGGTACGAATCGCAACAGCAGCATCGGAGTCGCCTTCAGGCCATGGCCACTCTGGGCCGAGTCGACTCACCGAACGCAGCACTCCATTTGCAAAACCCTTAGCCATCGGACGGCGTCGACCAATCGACTCAACCGTCTCCCCGACAGCTGCGTGAGGAGCGACTCCGTTTAGAAGTTCCTGCACGCCGAGACGTAGCCCTGCGACTACCGGCTGCTCAATCGCGTCAAGAGGCCGGTCTAGGACCTTCGAGAGCAAGTAATCGACACGAGCGCGCCCGCGTAGTGTGCTGTAGACAAGGTTC
>CAMDSG010000176.1 GCA_945907055.1 Bifidobacterium breve
AACGCTAGTTGGGCACTGGATAAATCGAACCTCTTAACCACCGAGGAGATGGCGCAGTTTGTGGCGCGTGGCTTTGTTGAGTTTGAGGCGGTAGTACCAGAGGAGATCAACCTTGCAGCGATCGCAGAGTTTGAGCGCACCGGGGTTGCTGACATGGTGCGCCCAAAGCCGAAGAGTGGTGCTCCTCTCTCTCATATCTATCCAGATCCGTCGCCTATTGGGCAGATGCTGAGGCTTGATCGCGTACAAGGAATCATTCATAGCCTTGTTGGGCTCGATGCCGTTTATGACCATGACTGGGTACATGTGCGCGAGTCAGGCGATATTCTCGATCAGTACCTTCATCAGGATGCAATTGTTGACGTAACGCGCTCATTCGATATTCAACTCTTCTGGTTTCCACATGCCGTTGTGCCTGGCGGCGGAGGTACTGGTTATGTCCCAGGCTCTCACCTGCGAAGTGTTAATCAAGCAGATATCGCTCGCTATCAGAACTTCACTGGGCAGGCTGACTTCTCAGGGCCAGCGGGATCGATCGTTGTTTTTCACCAAGGAATGTGGCACCGAGGTCGTGCAAATCACAGTGACACTCGCCGTTGGATGTACAAGATTCGACTCAACCCGCAGTCACCACAGATTCGCCGCTGGAATCTTGATGACTACGACGCAGTCAAGGGAGAGCACAGCGATCACATCTTTGGTACCTACGACCCGCGCGCTGTCTCCTCAAAGTTTCGCACGCCTGAGCCGTGGTTCGAGTTCGCTACTAGTCGCTTAGAGACTCTGAATCGTGCACGGCTCTGGAGGTATGTGACTGGTGATGAGACCTTTGACTCGGACTGGTATCTAACGCGCACGGAGACCCGTGAAGCAATTGATGGAGCAGCACAATGAGTATTCGTCAGCAGGTCTTGTTTCTATACCTTGCCTCGAGTGCACTTGATGCGCCGGTCGTGGCTTGGTCTGAGTACGACGGTGCCGGAGAGGGGCCGACTCCACCGGTAGTGCAAAACCCCTCAGCACCGTACGCGACCGGAGTAGATGCCCTCAGAGATGGGTGGCGCCTGATCCAAGCCTCGGCACTCAACCCGCCGACCCCTGGACACGAACGCGATCTGAGCTATTTAAAGCACGAGTTCATCTTCGAGAAGTTGGTGGGCTGACCAGCAAGAGTCAGCCTTGAAGTAAATTTGTTATGGGGTAACCACTCCGACAGGCGCATATGTGTGCCCAGGGAACAACGAAGACGGTGAGGCAACCCCGAGCACCCCGCGAGCACAGTCGCCCAGCACATCCCTGAAATCAAGGGTTGGCACAACATCGCCGCGCTCCCCGATGGTCGAAGCATTCAGGCCTGCCCACTCGCCGTGTACGCCGCCGATCGCACGTGCACCCATCACAAACATCGCTGAGCCATATCCGTGGTCGGTTCCACCGGAACCATTCTCTGCAACTCTGCGCCCGAACTCGGTCATCACCACGGTCGTCACATCGTTGAGTCCACGCGCATCAAGATCGGCTTGGAATACACCGAGATACTTGTCGAGCCCGCCTAGGAGGTCCCGCATCAACCCGGTGGTAGCGGTTCCCATGTCGTGATGCGTGTCCCAACCAGTTATCTCCGCTGTTGCGACTTCAATTCCAACGTTAGAGGCGAGAAGGGTCGCAAGGTCTGCCAATGATCGGGTTGTTTTGTCTGCGGCATTGGAGCCAGCGAGGGGAGCAATTCGTACTGCGGCATCTAAGGCCTGTATTCCTGTCTTCTCTGCCGCAAGATCTCCGAAGTGAGAGTCGCGCAGAAGTTTCGAGATTCCCTGCACATTGACATTCAGTCCAAAGCGGCGAATCGACGGAACTCCGAGAGATTTATAACCTCGGAGACTTAGAGGGGATGTCCCTGAGATTGCAGTCGCTCGAAAAATCGAGGTATTGGAACCCGGGTACAGAGACAGGTATCTTCCGAGCCAGCCCTTTGCATCCGATGGCGTTGAAGTGGTGCCAGCCTCGCAGAGGTCCTGTGCTGAGAAGTGGCTTCGACTACCAGCCAGATTCCCTACTCCCGGGATCACGGCCAAACGCCCTGCACCAAATAGTGCGTGCATTCGTGTCATGGCTGGGTGCAGTCCAAATTGGCCATCTAGGTCTAGGACGCTCTCAGCAGGAATCGCAATAGTTGGCCGGGCATCAAAATAGGCCGCCTCGGTATAAGGAACGACGGTGCTGAGGTGATCCTGCCCGCCGCGTAGGAATATAAAGACAAGCCTTCCGCGCGGAGCAGCAAACGCACTGGGTGCTCTAAGTGATTGAGCAACTAAGGCGCTGCTGGATAACGCGGTAACGCCTGCTGTGGCCGCGCCTGCCTTGAGGACGCTTCTGCGCGTTGGAGTGAAACTCACCTGTAGTTCCCATCTACTGAGCAGATAATCCCGAGCATGATTGTGGAGATTGCCAAGGCGATCTGACTGCTCGTCGGCCTTGAGGTGTTGCTCCATCCAAGTTGGGCGTTGAGGAGTTTCTTGCCAACATCCGTTGTCTTTTCCTGCATCACTGCCATGCTGATTACGTCATAAATCTCAGGAGCGCTGCGACCCTCGCAGGCGGCTCTCATCGTGTCGGTTACTCCGGAGGGAATTGTGAACTGCGGAATTGTATGGAGAAGAATTCCCCCTGCAAGGTTCCATCGCGCCAAATTACCACCAGCACTGAGCCAAGAGATTTCGTCATCCGGGTAACCGTTGGGGGCATCCCATAGGAATGGGATTTGGTTCAACGATCCGTAGAGGTTATTGAACAAGTTGAGGTCGCTACTGGCGGCGGGCACAGCGATAGTCGATCTGGCTGCCCGCATTACGAAAGCTAAGAAGTCAGATGGTCTCCGATATTTTTTACCAGCGGAGGCTGTGAAACTTGGGTGCCCAACCATTGCTTGGAGGACAGGGATAATTGCGCTCCCGTTGAGTGCCCATGCTTCTGCCATTGCATCGATGAGGGCTCGCTCCGGGTTATCAGCGACGAATCTCCGAGCGATCTTCGTACAGACATTGCGAGCTGTCTCGGGCCTCAGTGCTAACCACTGGAGAAACTGGACTCCATGAGACATGTAATTGGTGTCGCTCGGGCGGGTCCAACCCATGATTGTCAGCGGAGCAGTGTCGTGGCGAGCGATACGGAATGTGAACTGTCCGGTAGCTGAAGTGATGCCCCAACCTGTGAGAAGTCGAGCAAGGTTAACTACATCCTCTTCCGTGTATCCGCCCTCGACACCAACGGTGTGAAGTTCGAGAACCTCACGGGAATAATTCTCGTTTATTGCGCCAACATTAGAGATGTAATTATCCAAGTAGAGGAGCATCGCTGGGCTCTGCGCGCTAGCTACGAGTAAGTCTGAGAACTTGCCGAGAGCGTATCTACGGATTACTTCGCGATCCTCGACGATCTTGTAAAACTGGTGTCGGCGATCCTCGAAGTAGATGTTGAAATGGTCATTCCAAAACTCCACCATGCGCTCAAATAGTTGAGCAGGGCTTTCAACGGATCTAATGACGCTCGCAAACTGAAGTTGCCACCCGGGATTCGGTGCGGTGGTGGGATACGCGAGAGCCATCTCTGAGTAGGTCATTGCAAGAGAAGTCAGCCCAGCGATCTTTGCGTCGATGGCAGATGTGTTGATTGTCGCTGGATTCAGTTGCTCTGCGAGCCAGGCACTCTCACCCATCGCACGAATGCGCGCGAGTTCCGGGGATGAAGGGCCGAAAGTAAGGCGTCGGAGCAGATGAACATTGCGATCGTATGGGGAAGATGTGAAGTCACAAGCTGCAAGCGCAGCGCCTCCAAGTGCGATGAAGGCAGCCTTGAGCGGATTACTAAGAATTCCCCGGCGTGAGACCCCCTCATCGTTCTCCGCTGGAGCCTCAACGCTGGGCATTGAAGCCAATTGCTCTGTCATTCCCCAAGTATCTACTTGTTGCTTCAATTTA
>CAMDSG010000177.1 GCA_945907055.1 Bifidobacterium breve
GCCTCGCGTACTGCAGAGCCAAAGCGTTTCCCGGGGCTTGCGCCGAAGCGATCGATCGGGCCACTAACCCCGACGGCGGCTACCACAACTCCTGGGCCATCGAATACCGGTGCGCTAACACTCGCTACCCCGGCCTCTCGCTCTGCAACTGACTCCGCCCATCCGCGCCGACGAACTAAAGCCAACTCAGCGGTCGTGGCATTTGTTCCCCCATCCGATGACCAAGCCATTAGTGCCTTGGCCCCCGATCCCGCCTGAAGCGAGAGCACTGCACCTACTGGAACAGTGTCGCGCAGCCCCGTTGGGCGATCGAAGGCTGCAATGCATACACGCGTTGCTCCATCACGGATAAAGAGCTGCGCGCTCTCACCCGTTTTGAGGCTCAGCGCTGAGAGCACCTCTAAGGCGGCATCCACGAGAGTATCTGCGAGGCCGGTTCCACTCCCCCAGAGGATTAGGCGCCGCCCTAGGCGGAATCGGCCGTCTCCATCACGCCCCACTAGCCCATGCGATTCGAGAGCAACAGCGAGCCTGTGAATCGTGGGCCTCGCAAGCCCCGTCTCCTCAACAAGATCCGAGAGCGATCTTGGACCCTTCGAGAGAGCCTCAAGAATTGCAACTGACTTGTCAATCACTCCCACTGTGCTTATACTGTCCAACATACGGATATGTTATCTCATATAGTGAGACAAGTCAAACATCGAGAAGAATCAAGAACAAGAAACCTCAAGTGAAAGAAGGAGAAAAGTAATGGGAAGAACATCAACGGGAAGAACTCTTAGCGAGAAGGTCTGGGACCTCCATGTTGTGCGCGCCGCAGAAGGCGAACCGACAATCCTCTACATCGACCTCCACCTTGTACACGAGGTGACATCACCCCAGGCCTTCGATGGGCTTCGCATGAACGGTCGCAGCGTGCGCCGACCAGACCTCACCGTCGCAACAATGGATCACAACGTCCCGACCGATGTCTCCCTCGTCTGGGGCGAGAGCGACCTTTCGATCGGCGTAAAGGACTCCGTCTCACGTATCCAGATGGAGACACTCGCGCGCAACTGCGCCGAGTTTGGGGTTCTCTGCCACGCGATGGGGCAGCCCGGTCAAGGCATCGTGCATGTCATCGGCCCCGAGCAGGGCCTCACACAACCGGGCATGACCATCGTCTGTGGCGATAGCCATACCTCTACGCATGGAGCCTTCGGTGCACTTGCATTCGGAATAGGAACCAGCGAAGTCGAGCATGTCCTAGCCACACAGACACTCCCCCAGGCACGCCCAGGCACACTCGCTGTAACTGTCGAGGGCGAGCTTCCCGAGGGAGTTACTGCAAAGGATGTGACGCTCACAATCATCGCTGCACTCGGCACCGGCGGCGGGATCGGTTCAGTGATTGAGTACCGAGGATCCGCTATCCGCTCACTCTCGATGGAGGGTCGAATGACTCTCTGCAACATGTCCATCGAGGCGGGCGCGCGAGCAGGGCTCGTTGCACCAGATGATGTGACCTTTGAGTATCTGAAGGGTCGTCCATATGCACCGAAGGGAGCTGACTGGGATAAAGCAGTAGAAGCCTGGCGCGAGCTCGCAACGGATGACGATGCAGTATTCGATCGCGAACTCGTAATCGATGCTGCCACTATCCGCCCATCGATCTCATGGGGCACAAACCCTGGGCAGACCATCACCATCGAGGACTCAGTTCCAGACCCTGACTCATACACAGACCCCGATGCTCGCGATGCGGCGTACCGCGCGCTTCAGTACATGGGCCTCACACCAGGCACACCAATGCGTGAGATCGAGGTCGACACTGTATTCATAGGGTCCTGCACAAACTCACGCATCGAGGACCTGCGTGCGGCTGCAGATGTTCTGCGCGGTCGCAGTATCAAATCGGGTATGCGCGCAATGGTGGTGCCCGGTTCATTCGCAGTTAAGGACCAAGCGGAGGCGGAGGGCCTACATGATGTATTCATCGCTGCCGGACTCGAGTGGCGTGAGCCAGGATGCTCAATGTGTCTCGCTATGAACCCAGACAAATTGTCACCGGGCGAGCGCAGTGCGAGTACATCGAACCGCAACTTTGAAGGGCGCCAGGGACGCGGAGGACGCACGCACCTCGTCTCCCCCGCTGTCGCAGCTGCCACAGCTGTCGCAGGCCACTTCGCAATCCCATCCGACCTCGATAACTAAAAACCTAGATAGGAGAATGTCATGGAGCCAGTAAAACTCATCACAGAGCGTGCAGTACCGCTCGACCGATCAGATGTAGATACCGACCAGATCATCCCTAGTGATTGGCTAAAGCGCATTGAGCGCACAGGGTTCGGAGCGGGGCTCTTCTCAGAGTGGCGCGAAGACCCCGAGTTTGTTCTCAACCAACCCCAATACCAAGGGGCTGGGATTCTTGTAGCAGGCCCAAACTTTGGAACCGGATCATCTCGTGAGCACGCACCATGGGCACTCGAGGACTACGGCTTCAAGGCGATCATCTCTTCACGCTTCGCCGATATCTTCCGGAACAACTGCTTGAAGATCGGGCTTGTACCGGTAACCCTCGGACCCGAGGAGGTCGAGCGCATCATGCGTGCCGTTGAGGCGGACCCAACAATCGAGATCATCATCGACGTACCGGACTTAATCCTTCGCGTACCGTCACTCGATATGGAGGAGCCGTTCCATCTCGACGACCACCACATTCATCGCCTGGTTCATGGCCTAGATGACATCGGTATAACTGAGAAGTTTGCCGACGAGATCTCTGCCTTTGAGGCAACGCGTCCAAGTCACTTACCGCGAGTCGGGGCGTAGGGATCGGCGATGGGTATCTCAATCACGCTCACACCAATCGGTGAAGTGATTGGAGGGCGAATTGAGTTAGAAGACGACGCTTGGGGTGAGGTTGAGTCGGTCATTCGGCTCAACCCACAGCAATGCACAGAAGAGTCGTTGCGGGGGCTTGAAGAGTTTTCGCACGTTGAGGTGATCTATTACTTCCACCTTGTAGGGGATGAAAAGATCGAGTTTGGGTCGCGACATCCACGAGGACGAGAAGACTGGCCTCTTGTAGGGATACTCGCTCAACGGGCGAAGGATCGACCAAATCGCTTAGGGGTAACCATCTGCGAACTGGTAGGTGTCAACGGTTTAGAGATCACGTTGCGGGGGCTCGATGCGATCAACGGCACCCCGGTACTGGACGTGAAACCCTGGATGCAAGAATTCTCCGCGAGAGGAACCGTCAAGGAGCCTGCTTGGGCCGGCGAATTAATGCGTAACTACTGGTAAAGCCCTGGGCCGTTATTCCAGCTATACGGCTAGAGATACTTGACGCTTGTCATTCGACTCTGGGTGCGGAGCCTCTGCGACTGCCTGAGCAATGCCAACGGCAAGGTCGCGTGATGTCTCGTGGTCGTAAAGGTAAGCAAGGAACTCGTGGTAACTCATTTGATTCTCCATTTGGCTGATGTCTTTCGCTATTTGCTGCCGGAAGCTTCAGAGGATTGAGTACAGTTTTTTGGCCTGCTTTAGGCCCCTGTACCCACCCCCGAAAGGGTTTGGCGTTGCTTGTGCGAGAGATATCGGCCCGGGCCCAGAGAAACTTGAGCACTAATACCTAGTTTTTTTCGAAATACTTGAGGCCTAGAAAAAGGCCAAGTATCTGGCTAAGAACCAGCCCGAGCGTCAAAGACGTCCTTGGCCTCTAGGAGCACCTCAACGAGTGCCGCAGTAGTCAATTGAGCGTTGTATTTACTCAGAGCCCGGGTACGGCCTGCCTCTCCCATGCGATGGGCAAGGCTCGGGTCATCGAGAAGCTTCTCGACCGACGCGATAAGAGAGGCATCGCTCCCATCTGTGAGCAGCCCTGTCTCGCCCTCAACGACTATCTCCGGTACAGCGGCCGATCTTCGAGCTACTACTGCAACTCCAGCCGCCATCGCCTCTAGTATCGCGTAGCCGAA
>CAMDSG010000178.1 GCA_945907055.1 Bifidobacterium breve
CGCTGAGTTAAGAGAATCTCGCCCGCTTCATTCCCGACAATGGCAGCGACTGCAACCTTTGGAGTGACATACCCCGGCACTCCGGAGCCGACCGATACAAGCCAGTCTTCATAGAGCACATCTGCCTCGGCCTCTTCAATCGCTGCTGCCCTTATATCTGCCGCTACGTGAAGCACCTCCTCAAAGCGTTCTTTCTCGTAGAGGCTCTGCGTAAATCCGAGCCCGGTACGGGCGATCCCCGAGAGAGTCTCAGCCCACCTAAGAAGATCTGAGGCGACTACCGGTGGATTGAGGGCTGGGTTTGTGGCTGGGTTTGTTTCTGGATTCTTCTCCATTACCTCAGCCTAGGCCGAGCATTAGCTATTTTCTAGACCATCAATAATCGCCTGGCGAAGCCCCGCCACGACCTCGCTTGCTTCGATCTTCTCGCCATTGATTTGCACATAAAAGACATCAACAATTCGATCACCGATAGTTGTGGCTCGCGCTGCGGTTACATCTACTCCCTCCGCGGAGAGAATCATCGCGATTCGCGCAAACCTCCCAACCTCGTCATCGGCGTATACCTCTACGACGGTTGCCGTGGTCGAGGCAGTCGGATCAATAGTCACACTTGTAGCCCCGCGTTTTGCCGTTGGGCTGCGGTAGGCAACGGCACGAGCATTTAGGCGATCGGAGAAATCCTCTCCATCGCATGCCGCTTCTATATGTTCCGCCGCTTTGGATCGCGCATTCTGGTTTCTCAGACGCCCGAAGCGGTCGACCCCAGTAAATACCTCAACGGCAATTCCAGAGGAGTGCGTTGCCGCGCTGACAGATGAGATATCCAAGCCGGCGAGAGCGAGAGCGGAGGCCACTCCACCGAGCAAACCTGGTCGGTCAGGTGCGATCACAGCACATTGAATATGCCCTTCGTCAATCTCGCTCCACTGCACGGTCAGCACCCCTGCAGTGATCAAGTCTTCATAACCAACAAATGGATCCACCTCGGCAGCAGTTACGGAACCGTCACTAATCGCTAAGAGTGCACGCTCGCGCAGTGCAGTGACTAGGGCTGCCTTAGTTGGGCCCCAAGCAGCGGGGCCTGTAGCGCGCGAGTCAGCGACAGTGAGAGCGTGCAGCAAGATAACGGTCTCAGCATTCTTGACTTGAGCAACAAATCGCTCGAGCGTTGCAGGGTCATCAAGATCACGGCGGGTAGCTGTATCGGCCATCAGTAGATGATTGAGCACAAGCCACTCAAGGAGACCCGCTCTCTCTATGTCGAGTCCAACACGCTTGGCAAACCCCCGCGCAATGGCTGCGCCGACTTCCGAGTGATCCCCTGGCTGCCCCTTGCCAATGTCGTGGAGTAGCGCTGCGAAGATAAGGACATCAGGTCTCGTTAGCTCATTGACAACATCTGCATCCGTCGATCCACGGGCGCTACTCAATAGTGCTGCAGACTCTGCGACTGTTTCTAACAGATGCCTGTCTACCGTAAAGCGGTGATAGGCGTTACGTTGAGGCATCGAGCGCACATTTACCCACTCGGGCAATATCGTGGTCAGGACTCCTACGTGGTCTAGCGCCTCTGCGACTGTTATCGCTGAGTGCCCAGCTCTCAGCCATTCAATTAGGTAGTCGCGGTCTTCATCGCTCCAGAGTGGCTCGGCGGTTCCGCGCATCCGTTCAAGCGAGTCTCGCTCGATTCTCGCATTGATCGATGCCGCAATCGCTGCTGTCCTTAATACGAGCGAACCATCAACTACCGCTTCAGGGCTGAGCGCAACGACGCCTTGCCGCTGCACTACTCCTTCTGCGAGTTCGCTCTGTCTCCTTTGTAAACGCCGCAACCCGCGCCTAGACGTTGTGCGCGAATCAAGTGCTCCCCAAGCCTCTGCTGTAATCCACGAAACTCGTCGCGCGTGCTCAGACAGATTCCTCACCAAAGAGTCCGCGTCACGGGCTCCCAACAAACTCGCCACTGCATCCTGATCCTGGAGCGATAGGCGGTCACTGGGCCTACCCGTCGAGCGGTGAAGCCCAACGCGTGTATCAAGCAGCGCGTTGTTAGCAAGAGCAAGTGAGTCTAAGTCCTCGGTATGAAGCGCCCCCGTTGCAACGAGTGCGCTAGCTCCCCCAGGCCCCATGGCCCATCCGGCCCAACCCAGTGCATGAATATCGCGGAGTCCTCCGCCTCCCTCTTTAAGGTCTGGCTCGAGTACCTCCGCTAGGCGCCCGGGCCTCTCACGCCTCCGAAGTGAGGCCGCCGAGAGCTCTGCAATTAAAGAGTCTTTGCGTCGGCGGGCGAGTCTTCGGACTCTATGTACAAGAGCATCGGCATCAACCCTTGCCGAGCCTGCGACTATCCGCACATCAAGGAGAGACGTCAGGGTCTCGAGATCATTCTCCGCCAAGTGAAATGCCTCTGAGGATGTTCGCGTGGCATGACCCAAGACAAAGCCTGCGTCCCACAGCGGATACCAGAGAGCATCAGCGACATTTGCTATCGACCCGGATCGATGAAGAAGCAGAACATCTACATCAGAGGAGGGGCAGAGTTCTTGACGAGCGTAAGACCCAAGTGCAAGCACAACAAGGTCATCACGCGCTACAGATGCATATGCCTCTTTAATCGCCGCATCTACAACCTGGCTGAGGGCTAGCCCAAAAGACGAACCTTGGAGAGACTGATTGTTGATGCAACTCTCTCGCTGCTCGCGCAACGAGTTCGTTTGCTCAAATTGCGTCAGAGCCGGCCTCGCCGGTACGAACTCTATAGACCGAGTCGACAGTTGTAACCCAGACTTTTCCGTCACCAATCTTCCCGGTGTGCGCTGACTCCATAATGGCAGTCACTAATCCATCGACCTCACTGTCATCAACGAGTATCTCGATACGCACCTTAGGCACAAAATCAATCTCATACTCTGCGCCTCGATAGACCTCCGTATGCCCGCGTTGGCGCCCAAATCCCTGCACCTCGCTTACCGTGATGCCCTGCATGCCAGCTTCTTTGAGCGCAGTTTTTACGTCATCTAGTTTGAACGGCTTGATGATTGCAGTAATTAATTTCATCTCAATATCTCCCTATTAGACTCGGTCGAATGCGTAGCCGGTTTCGGCGTGCTGGCTTAGATCAAGGCCAGTCTCTTCGTCCTCCTCAGATACTCGGATCCCACCGGGCATTAATGTCTTGAGTGCGAGCGCAATAGCAAGAGTCACGACAAAGGAGAATACAACCGTGGCCGCCACGGCGATTGCCTGATCTCCCATCAGACTCCAGCCTCCGCCCATGAAGACTCCATCTCGACCCGCAGCATTCACACTCGCATCGGCGAAGAGACCGAGAAGCAATGAACCCGCAACTCCCCCCACAAGATGTACCCCAATAACGTCTAGAGAGTCGTCATATCCAAATCGGAACTTCAGAGACACTGCCAAGAAACAGGCTGCACCAGCAATAACTCCTATGAGAATCGGTGCCATACCCCCTACAAAACCTGCGCAGGGAGTAATCGCCACAAGACCGGCAACCGCTCCTGATGCTGCCCCAAGAGTTGTGAAGTGCCCAAAGCGGAGTCGCTCCACAATCATCCAACCAAGCATGCCTGCTGATGCTGCGAGCATTGTATTTAAGAATGCCTGCACCGCTACACCATTTGCCGCAAGTGCTGAGCCGGCATTGAAGCCAAACCAACCAAACCAAAGTATGCCCGTGCCGAGCATGGTAAGCGGGAGACTGTGGGCACGCATTGGGTGCTTTGGCCATCCGCGTCGCTTACCAAGAACTATTGCTAGTGCAAGCGCTGCGATACCTGCATTGACGTGAACAACTGTTCCACCCGCGAAGTCGAGAGCGCCGAGTTTGAACAACCAACCTGCAGGTGCGAATACCCAATGTGCAACGGGTGAGTAAACAAGAACTGCCCATAGCCCTAGAAAAATTGC
>CAMDSG010000179.1 GCA_945907055.1 Bifidobacterium breve
GTGTCTATGAATCCAAAATTGGGTGGCAGCAGGCGTGGCGGCATAAGCGGCCAAAATATAAAACCAATTAGTGCTAGGGCTGTAGCGATCGCAATAGTATTTCTCCAGAGCGGGTAGTCATTCTGCCATTTGCGGTAGAGAAAAATACCGACACCAATCGTGACAACGAAGTGGAGTGAGCCGTAGAAGTAGTTAGAGCCAACAATAAGTGCACGAGTTTGAAGTGCCCACTTTTGTATCGCCTCTTCGTGGTATATGCCGAGGGTCTCTTGAAGCTGAATTATTGCTCGAGCATGCGAGAGGGCAAGCGCTTCAAGTTGGCGTGCGTCTCGCGAATTAAAGTTACGAATCATTGAGTAGACGAAATAGAACGCAAGAATAAATCCTGCTTCATTCCACCAATGCAATCCCGATCCGCCTCTGAACCGGCGAGAGCGATTGCCCAAATTAGTGTTGCTATTTTTCTCAGCATTCGCCTGAGTGGTCTCTCGCTCCTGCATCATTCAGAGCCCTGCTTAGTTGTTAGCCGACGAGCACCAATAGCAAATGACGGGGCTCCAGGGAGACTGACTACAAGCATCACGAGATAATACAGAAGTCCGATGCCTACTGCCTTGCCGGTGCTGACCCCCAAAGGTGTGAGGAGAAGGACAAGCATTCCCTCACGTACGCCGAGTCCGCTTAGAGACAATGGGAGTACCTGTGCCATAGCAACAGCAGGGAAGTATGCAAGTACTGCACCATTTGGGACATGGGCTTCTAGTGCGCGCCCGATAATCCACATCACTGCCACCATCGAAACTTGATAGAGCATTGCTGCTGCGATTGCACCCATAGCTCGTTTCGGTTGTCGACGCATGCGCTCAACACCTATATGTACTGCCCCTATAAAACGAGTCCAGCCTTCATCCTCGCGGAATCTTCCAGCGAGTCTCGGATGTGCAGCGAGTAAAAGTATAAAAACAAGTGCGAGAAGAGTAAGCCCGGATGCAAGTAGCGCAATCCATGACCGCGGTTCACTTATCAACGATGGATTAATTGCGAATCCAAACAGGCAAATCATTGGAAGCGCGATGAATCCAGTTAAGCGTTCAAGAACAACAGACCCAAATGCGGTCGGCGCATCGCCAATATTTGTTGTAAGTCGAGAGACTCGAAGCACGTCTCCACCTATTGTGGAGGGCAGGACGTTTCCAACAAACTGCCCAGCAAAGTAATGGCGTACAAGGATTCTCAGAGGTACATGCTCGTCGAAGATCGCGAGGACTCGTTGCCAACGCCAGGCCGAGAGCAAAACACCCCCGACTGCCGTGAGGATTGCAGCGCCGAGCCAAAAAATTGTTGAGGCATGGCGCTGCCGATTCAGAATCACAATCGCGCTGAGGTCCATGCGCGATATGAGTAACGCCAGTAATGCCACGCTCACAAGGATCCTGAGCCAAACCACTATTGTGCGGCGCCTAGGAGGGTGCGACGTCCTAGGAATGGCGTCAACTTCTAACTCGTGGGTCATCGCGAGTAATCCTAGGGCGGTTGGGGCTGAGGTGACTCCCTAGCGTTCTTATCGAAGATCAGACTTGGGCTCTCGCCCGACCGGCGCTCAAGGTAGCAGCCAGCCGAATACGCCTCTAGGGTGGGGAATGTTTACGCTCCACCCGTAATAGTCAATAAGAGGGCGATCATCGCCTGAGAGAAAGCGCATGTCCATGTTGGTAACAGTTGATGATGGGGTAGCACTTGAAGTTGTGGTTACCGGTTCCGGACCGGCGCTCTTCCTCGTTCACGGTTTTGGTGGAGCGAAGGAAGATTTCTCTGATCACATAGAGGATCTTTCACGAGAGTATCGAGTAGTTGTCTTCGATCACCGAGGCCATGGCGAGAGCGGCGCCCCAACGGATGAGGCTTCGTACTCGCTAGAGCGACTCGGCGCAGACATCCTCTGTGTGGCAGATGCGCTCGGCGAAGAGACATTCGTCCTCCTCGGACACTCAATGGGCGGAATGGTTGCACGCAAGGTTGCCCTGACAAACCCCGATCGCATTGATGCACTAATTCTTATGGATACTTGTCACGGACCGATAGCAGCGGTTGACGGAGACTTAATTGAGATGGGTGCACAGATCGCTCTCACTGAAGGAATGACAACCCTTAAGGAAATTCTCGACGCAGGCACTCCGCTTGATAATCCTGCGTATCAGCGACTCCTAGAAGAGCGTCCCGGGTATCGCGAATTCCAGGAAAAGAAGTTTGGGTCGCTCTCTGCCGTGATGTGGGCAACAATCGTGCGCGCTATTCGCGATCAATCCGATGATCTCGAAGCCATGCGATCGCTTGAGATGCCAACCCTTGTTATGGTCGGAGAGGTCGACCTTCCATTTGTATCGCAGAGCAGAGCAATGGCAGATGCAATCCCGGGAGCAGTGCTCGCTGTGATCCCCGATGCTGGTCATTCTCCACAGTTCGAGAACGCAGATGCATGGGCAGTCGCAGTGAAGGGTTTTCTACTCGCCTCCAGCGTTTCCTAAGAAACGGTCTCGCTCAACGACAACTCTTGTTAGGCGCCCAGCCGCAACCAATCCGCGATCGTCTTTTACCGAGACCACAAAGGTCAGGCGTCGCCCCTCGATAGTGCGAAGTGTCGCCTCGGCAGTTACTGACCCGCCGATTCCCGTAGGGGCTAGGTGGTCGAGCTGGACCCGGTAGCCAACAGTGGTTCTACCCTCGGGAAGGTGGCCATCGCAGGCGGAGACTGCTGCTTGCTCTGCGAGCAGCACAACTTTTGGAGTAGCGAGGACAGGAACATCACCACTCCCCAAGAACAGAGCGGTGTCCGCCTCAGCGACGACAAGGGTTGCGGTTCCGGTGAGTCCGGGCTGGAGGGTCACGCCCTTACGATACGCAATGCCGCAGCGGTAAGCACTTTGTGGCCAATTGTCCTAATCCCCACTTGGGCGTGGCAGAGTGTGGAATAGACCATTGATCCTTAATTTACTTGGAGGATAGGCACTTGCTGGACGAGGATGTAATCCGACGGACACTTCAAACCGCTCTAAAGCGCGGTGGTGACTTCGCAGAGGTTTTTGTGGAGGAGAAGACCTCTAGTAGCGCATCTCTTGATGACGGTCGTGTCGAGGAGGTCTCGTCGTCGCGTAGGAGAGGGGTCGGCATACGTGTTGTCGTCGGTGAGACCACTGGGTTCGCCCACACCGCAGACCTCTCAGAGGAGGGACTGCGTTCCGCAGCAGAGGCCGCAGCTGGCGCTGCCCAGGGCAGCGCTGGGGTACGCGACGTCGGAGCGTTTACTCGTAAGACGGTGGAGCCAACTCACGAGGTGCGCGACTATCCAGAGAGTATTGATAAAGAGATCAAGGTAGAGGCGCTTAGGCGAGCCGATGCCGCAGCGCGCGCCGAGGGTGGAGCCATCGCGCAGGTAAGCGCATCATACGCAGATAGCCGACGTCGAATATTGGTCGCTAACTCTGATGGATTAATCGCCGGCGATGAGCAGATACGGACTCGTTTCTCAGTCAACGCAGTAGCGACTGGAGATACAGGGCTCCAGACTGGCATGGAGTCTCCGGGGCGCACAGTCGGTTGGGAGTTACTAGAGGAGTTTCCACCAGAGCAGACAGCGCAGATCGCTGCACGACGCGCGTTGTCAAAACTAGAGGCGAGACCAGCACCAAGCGGGAAGTGGCCTGTTGTACTTAAGAAGGGTGCTGGAGGTGTGCTCTTTCACGAAGCATGCGGTCACGGGCTCGAGGCTGATCTAGTTGCTCGGGATGCCTCAATATTTAAGGGAAGAGTTGGCGAGCAGGTGGCCTCCTCCCTAGTGACTGTCGTCGATGATGGGCGTCTTGCGCGCGAATGGGGTGCATATGGGATCGATGATGAAGGCGCCGCTGCTCAGCGCAGTGTCTTGATC
>CAMDSG010000180.1 GCA_945907055.1 Bifidobacterium breve
TGTCAGGACTGTCGAGTGCGCGAGTCCTGTCTCGATGGGGCGTTAACGCGCCGTGAACCGACTGGAGTATGGGGAGGTGAACTATTCGCAAACGGAAAGGTCCTAGCCCAGAAGAGAAATCGAGGGAGGCCGCCAAAGATTCGGCCGCCTGAGTTTCTCCCCTCAGAGATTCGCCCGCAGGACGTTTTACTAGAGGCAAGAAGCGCATAAGGAGTGCGCTTAAAAGCGTAATAAATCCCCCGCCGCGGGAGTGGTGGGTCGGAGGTGACGGTACGGCAGCGGGGCACCTTCCCCCCGAGGTGCCCTAAGCCGAGCCACCGACCCACCAGCGGTCCATCTGTATTTCGCCGCTGAGCGCGACGTTTTTGGCGACTTAACCCGACGTTATGCTTCCCATGTGTTTAACGATCTCATCCAATCAAGTTGCACCTCGAGTACATTGTCCGGATCGTTTAGTACGCGCCCGCAGACCTGTGTGAGCGATTAGCAATATGGCGAATATTCAAGAGTCGCAGGGCACCGAAATAGGTCTCGATAACGCCCACCCAACCGCCCAAGCGAAGATCCAGATTCGCTATTTACTCTTGGCGCTTTTTTCTCTATTGGTACCGCTAGTTATATCGGTTGTAGTACTTGCCCAGAGACGTTGGTTTCCAGCGAATATTGATTTTGCGTGGACAGAGTTCCGCGTAAGAGATGTTGGGACTTCGCGTTCTCCGCTTATCGGGCTGCCTGGGCGCATTGGAACAATGGACACGCAGGGGAGTCACCCTGGTCCGATTAGCTTCTATCTACTTGCGCCGCTTTACCGCCTGCTCGGGTCAAGCACTTGGGCGCTCAGGGCATCGGCAGTTGGATTGAATTTTGCAGGTCTTATTGCAGTACTGCTTATTGCGCGAAGGCGCGGCGGTGCAATCGTATTTCTTGGAGTGTTTGCTTCGGCGGCACTACTGATCCATTTTCTTGGCGCCTCGATATTGACAATGCCTTGGAATCCTTACATGCCAGTAATCTGGTGGATGGTCTTCTTGTTGGCGGCGTGGTCAGTGCTGCTCGACGACCTACCGATGCTTCCAGTCCTCGCCCTCGCCGGGGGTTTCTGCGTTCAGACCCACATCTCCTACCTAGGGTTAGTCGGCGGGGTAAGCGCGCTTGTAGTTGGCTGGTTGATTTACTCGGTTTTCAAGCGGAGAGGTGCGCTCGGGGAGCACCCGCTGCGTTGGATAGGGCTCTCAGTTGCATTCTTGGTGCTTGCGTTCTTCTCAATTCTTTGGGATCAATTGGCTAATAATCCTGGGAATCTCTCAATAATTTGGGAGTACTTCACCGCTCCGCCTGAGGTCGCTATCGGGTTTGGTCGCGCGCTTGAAATACTGCTTGCACACCTCAACCCTCTGCGATTGATAACTGGAGAGAACGCAGCAACCGGGCCGATTCTGCCGGGGATTTTATTCTTCGTTATTTGGGCGTCGTCGTTTGTTGCTGCGATAAAGGGAAAGGTTCGGGAGTTAGTTGCGTTAGATGCCCTACTCCTTCTCGCTCTGCTCCTTGGGGTGGTCTCTACTGCACGGATATTTGGTTACGTCTGGTTTTACCTGTTGCTATGGGCTTGGGTGCTCTTAGCGCTGATGCTCTTCGCAGCATGCTGGTCTTTTGTCGCTGTTCTTGCCGAGAGGCGGCCTATTGAACGGGTACGAATCGAGCGTGCGCTTGTCGTGCTCCTTATTGCTGCGCCGCTTGTTCTACTTGCCTCCGCTTCTGTTGATGCTTTGAATGTGCGAGATTCCACCGAGAGCTCTTCTGAAGCGCTCGGCGATCTGGTAACGCCAACTATTCGAGCACTTAACTCGGGAGAGGTTGTTGGTGGCGGAAAGTCTGGCCATTATCTGGTTGAGCAGACCTACGCATTTGATTTTGACGAGACCGTGAAAGGCTTTGTAGACGAACTTGAGCGCGCGGGATTCAAGGCAGGATCGTCGACCGGTGCCGAGGTGAAGATGACACCTGAGCGCACGATGCAGCGCGGTTTGGCTTCAGCCGCGATCCACCTCTCTGTAGGCCCAGATATCGAGACCTGGCGGAGAATGCCTGGAGCGGTCGAGATTGCTTACTCTGCCTCAAAGGACCCGATCGAGCGCAGGGAATACGCTCGCCTTGTGCGCGATTTAAAGCGGCAAGTTCCTTCGGACCAACTTGCAGAGGCTCTCGCAGATTCGTACTCTCCCGACTCAACACTCTCGGCAGCAGCGAAGAAAACCATCAAAGGACTCCAAGGTATACGGCTCCCTCAGGCTGCATTTATAGCGAAGCCAAGTGTTGGTATGAGCGGCGATGAAGCAGCGCTGAGCGCATACCCCCTAAGTGTGTCGCAGTATGAGAGAGCCGCTGAGAGAGTTCCAGCGACGAAGCGTCACGTGTTGGTTGTCGGCGATGCAGATGCATGGAGTCTTGGATTCAAGGCTCGAATGCCATTTCGTGGAGCTAATTCTTGGATCATGACCTCGGCTAGAAAAGAGTGCCCGATAGTGCCTGGGAATTTCGCCATTAACACTTTCGTTTTTGAGCAGACCGAGGAGGACACGAAGTTCTGCGGCGAGTGGCCCAAGGGCTTAGGTGATGCTGCCTCAGGTTTTAAGGCAGATGACATAGTCCTGCTCGCATCCGGGTCTGAGACCTACGACAGAGAGATTGATGGCGTGTTTTATCGCGTAGGGACTCCTGAGTATGCGCGTCTAATCAAACGCAGCCTTAGAAACGCCTTGGAACAAGTATCTAGTTCGAATGCAACTCTGACGATCGTCGGTATTCCCTGTGCTGATCCTTCGGCAACTGCTGTTCCCCAGCTTGCAGAGTTACGCAAGGATCCAACAAGGATTGCTTGGGCGAATAGCGTATTCGAGTCATTTGCGAACGCCCAAGGAAGGCGGGTGCGCTTCCTCAAGATCGATGGGCTGGTCTGCCCGGATGGCACTGCGATCGGGACCCCGGCGGGCTCAGCAATTCGGCCTGACGGCGAGAATTACTCACCAGCCGGCGTAAAAGCAGTACTTAATTGGATTGACTCAAAGATACAGAGCCCTAATTAGTGCCGCTCGGAATTCTGAGGGATCTCGACAGACGGAGAAAGCCCTAACGCTGTTTCTCCACGCTCAGCCTCTGCCGTCTACGGTGTAGGCCTCGGGGCGCTTAGCTCAGTTGGTAGAGCGCTGCGCTTACATCGCAGTGGTCGGGGGTTCGAGTCCCTCAGCGCCCACTCCGAATGTTGTCGTCTTCCCACGATCGCAAGACAATGCTGCAAGTCAATTCGATTACTCAAGCAGCTCGCGCTCGATCATCGCTGCAGACCTAAGTACGTTCCCTGCGACGAATGATTTCTCGCCGGCTGCAATCGCTTCGAGGAGCTCAGCCTTTCTCAGGCGGCCATCTGCAACGCGATCCCCGTCCGCGAGAATTACAAAATCCACGAGATGCAAAGCGAGTTGTTTATCGGATTTATCCCCTGCTGTTAACTCGTCAACACGCGTAATAATTGCG
Organism: Bifidobacterium breve; assembly: GCA_945907055.1. Classification (GTDB taxonomy): domain Bacteria; phylum Actinomycetota; class Acidimicrobiia; order IMCC26256; family IMCC26256; genus IMCC26256. Next base: position 3,535 of record CAMDSG010000180.1, read on the forward strand.
TCGGCGCTCCCTGCAAGATTAAGGACCTCCAGTGCGATGGCTGCCTTGCGTGATGGGAAGAGCATCGACGGGTTTCCGTCGTACCAACCCATATACCTGCGCAGTAAGTCTCTTACCGCAAAGGATGTATGCCCATATAGAGGTTGTAGGTAACGACTCGCTGCCATCTCTGGTGGGAGCTCAACCTCCGCAAGTATCTGCTCTTGCCACTGCCCATCATTAATCCTGCGGACTACCTCTGCGTCGAGCCAGCGCAGTGCCTCAGCAGTTGTCTCAAGCATCTCGGTTGAGTCGTCGGTAAATACGTCACCATGACCGCTTACGACGAATAGAGGCTC
>CAMDSG010000181.1 GCA_945907055.1 Bifidobacterium breve
CGAGAATCTGAGCGGGAATCACCACGGAAGTCTGGGCGGCCGGCTCCACGAGGTTCGTCACGTGCCCAGTTGGGCTCGCTCGCATTCTCGCTTCTGCTGCGCGGAGAGCCTGAGGCGCTACGGCCTCTGCTCGCTCCGCCGGATCCGGATCCATAACTCGATCCACCACGGCTGCCACCAGGACGACCGCCGCTGCGGCCTCCGCCTGGACGGCCACCGCTGCGACCTCCACCTGGGCGAGATCCACGATCCTCATCCGTTGGTGGGCCCTCGATAAGTCCAAGCTCGCGCTGCATTGCTCGTGACGAACGACGCTGGTCAGGAAGAATAAAGGAGACGACTACTCCCTTTGCCCCTGCACGTGCGGTGCGACCAGAACGGTGGATGTAGGTCTTGAAGTCCTCCGGTGGATCAAGGTGCACAACGCATGCAACGGAGTCGACGTGGATACCACGTGCCGCTACATCAGTTGCGATCAATGCCTGAAGACGACCCTGCTTGAAGGATGCAAGAGCGCGATCACGCTGATTCTGTGACATTCCACCGTGGAGCGAATCGGCATCTACACCCTGTGAATATAGGTGTTTTGCAACCTTGTCGGCACCGTGGCGAGTACGACAGAAGACGATCGTCTGGCCCTCAGCCTTGATTACGTCTGCTGCCATTGAGACACGCTCAGAGACATGACCCACATCAATGAAGCGGTGCTCGAGGTCATCTGGGTCAAGGCTTGCACCCTCAACCTCGTGGCGCTTCGGGTCGTGCTGGTAACGCTGTGTGAGCTTCGCAACGTCTCCATCAAGGGTCGCCGAGAAGAGAAGTGTTTGACGTGTCTCAGGAATCATGTCGAGAAGTCTGCAGACCTCTGGCATGAAGCCCATGTCAGCCATACGGTCGGCCTCGTCGATTACAACAACATCGATCTTGTCGAGGCGAACCACGTTTTGATCAATGAGGTCACGGAGACGACCAGGGCATGCAACGAGGATGTCGACACCGCGACGCATTGCCTTGCGCTGCTTCTCGTAACCGACACCTCCATAGACGGAGAGGACGCGAAGGCTGCGTGCATGTGCAAGCGGAGTGAGGTCGGTCTCAATCTGTGCTGCGAGTTCGCGTGTTGGAGCGAGGATTAGCGCACGAGGCTGCTTGGGCCCAGCGCGATGAATCCTCTCGATCACGGGGATACCGAAAGCAAGAGTCTTGCCAGAGCCGGTTGGGGCCTTGGCACAGAGGTCATGGCCCTCAAGGGCATCGGGGATTGTTGCGGCCTGAACCGGGAAGGGCTCAGTAATTCCACGCGACTCAAGCGCGGCTACTACATCGGCGCTGACGCCGAGATCTGCAAATGACATGGGAACAGGTTCCTTATGGGTTGGGTATTGATTCTCTGCGCTCGTCTCCGAAGTGCTCACGCAATATTTCTGCGAGGCTTTCGGACTTCGTCGACGCGAGATACCCAATGGAGCGGGAACCAGATCGACTCGTCTATCGCTGTCAGGCACTTATGGACTTGGGATTGTCCGCTTACTGACTGTGATCAAGGTGGCGGGATTGCCCGCCTGAGCGTGCTATTCGTTTGAACAGCCTCGGTAACATAGCCGACTCTCACAACACAGGCAACATTCTGGGCCAAATCTCCCCCAAACCCCGCAACTTCGGGCGATTAATGTCGCTATAGCGACCATAACCGCCCGAAGTTCGGGCAGGTCACGGCGACCATTTCTGCACCCGATGGTTGAGGGTGTCCGCTACATAGACGTTGCCCGAGGCATCCACGGCCACACCGAATGGGTTCGAGAATTGGTTAGCAAGCGAGCCCTGCCCGCTGCCCGCTACCGTCACAACGTTCTTGTACTCCGAGACCGTCTCTACCAGTGCACCGCTAAGGCTCTTCTGGGATTGGTTGCTATTTATCGCAACAAAGCCAGCGACCCCGAGCACAATCACAAGCGCAGCAGATACCAGAATCGAACGCCGCTTTCGCGATGCACGACTCCCGCTGGATTTATCGTCAATATTCGATCCAGCACTAACGCTATTCAAATCTGTCATCTTGAAGAATCCAATCGTGTTGGTATTCGCTATAGGCATTCGCTCTAGGTAAAAGCAGCCTCGACGCACTCCCCCAAACAGCGGGGAAGAAGCCGCGACCTCTAGAAGAGACTCAAGCACAGAAGCCACTGGACAAAAAGTCCAATTTTTTGGAGCACCCCTCATCGCTTAGAACTCGGCGCGAAAAAGAAGGAGGGCCCGACCTAAGCCGGACCCTCCTTAACTTCTCGATGCCCGCTCCCCCAAGGGAGCGGCACAGCTAACCAGCCTTATGAACAGCCGCTAGTTGCTCCGCATGATGGGCATGCGTGGCACGACCCTGCGCGCTGCATGATGTCTCCACATACATGACAGAGCACAGTCTCACGTTGGCGCGGCGTGTGCTGCGGTGCCTTGGCAACGGGAGGAGTAGCAGCAACCGGCGCAAACTGTGCCGAGGGCTCACGATCCTCAGGGCCGAGTAGATCAAATCCCTGCACAGAGGCCTGCGCCTGAATTGACTCCTCAACTCCTGGGAGCGTTGGCTGAAGCCTCTCGTTTACCGAGAGAATCCCCATCGCTACGCGCTGCTCGTAGTCGATGTACTCGACAGCGATCCGTCGGAAGATGTAATCGACAAGGCTTGTTGCGAATCGGATGTCCGGGTCATCGGTCATTCCAGCTGGCTCGAAGCGCATGTTTGAGAACATCTCACAGAAAGCCTCAAGCGGTACTCCGTACTGAAGACCATGGCTTACTGAGATTGCAAACGCATCCATGATGCCGGCAAGGGTTGAGCCCTGCTTTGCGACCTTCAAGAAGAGCTCGCCGGGGCGGCCATCCTCAAACTCGCCGACAGTCACATAGCCGTGGCAGTCCGCTACACGGAAGGAGAACGTCTTAGAGATCCTCTTACGCGGCAGCTTCTGGCGAATCGGCTTCTGAACGATCACGGTCTCAACGATGCGCTCAATCTGACCAACGATCTCACTGGTAGCCGAGTCTTCTGATCCAGCCTTCTTCTGCGTTGAGAGTGGCTGACCGACCTTGCAGTTATCGCGGTAGACCGCAACTGCCTTGATTCCAAGACGCCATGCCTCAATGTGGAGCTGCTCGACCTCATCGATCGTGGCCTCCTCGGGGAGGTTGACGGTCTTAGAGATTGCACCTGAGATAAACGGCTGAACAGCGCCCATCATGGTTACGTGACCCATGTAGCTAATGGTGTTGTCACCCATTGAGCAAGCAAATACCGGCAGGTGATCAACGTTGAAGGCTGGCGCACCAAGGATTGTCTTGTTCTCATCGATGTACTCAACAATTGCCTCGACCTGTGCCGGGGTGTATCCAAGGCGCTTGAGTGAACGGGGAATTGTCTGGTTGACGATGAACATCGTTCCACCACCGACAAGCTTCTTTGCCTTTGTAAGCGCAAGATCAGGCTCAACTCCGGTTGTGTCGCAGTCCATCATCAAACCGATTGTTCCCGTAGGAGCAAGCACGGTCGCCTGAGAGTTACGCACTCCGTAGAGCTCGCTCAACTCAACAGCCTCATCCCATGAACGCTGTGCAGCGCTCAATAGATCTGGAGAAACTAGCTCTTCATCAATGTTTGCTGTCTCTACGCGGTGCATGCGAAGAACGTTGAGCATCGGCTCTTTGTTCTCTTCATACCCAGCGAATGGACCCATGCGACCTGCGGTGCGAGCCGATGTCGCGTATGCGTGGCCTGTCATGAGTGCAGTTAGTGCGCCTGCCCATGCACGACCACCTGGGGAGTCGTATGCAAGGCCCTGCGCCATGAGAAGTGCCCCGAGGTTGGC
>CAMDSG010000182.1 GCA_945907055.1 Bifidobacterium breve
ACACCAACAGCCGATGCGCCACCAACGGGGATTGGATAAGGCAGGCCACCGCTCTCGGCGAGGTGATCAGAGATATTGAGGATGGACTCCTCTATCTCGTAGTACTGGTTACCGCTATCAAAATGGATAGTTGCACCTAGAAGATCACAGATGAGGAGGTTGCCTTCGTAACGCTTTGGCTCAGGGCCACTAATCGCAAGATGGCATTCGATCCCAAAGCGTCTCGCAGCTGCGGCTGTAACTCGCGCGTGGTTACTCTGTCGACCACCACCGCTTACTAATACATCGCAGCCCTGATCAACTGCGTCTTGAACGAGGAGGTCGAGTTTTCGGACCTTGTTACCACCAAGGCCTAAACCGGTTAGGTCGTCACGTTTGATCCAGAGGTCAGATACTCCGAGAATCTCGCCGAGACGAGTCGCTCGCTCGATGGGTGTAGGTAAATGGGCGATTATTAATGGGTTCACACACGGGCCCCGAGGACGCGTCTCCATGCGATGTAGGAGGCAGCGCCTATAGCCCCGATAGTTAGAACCCCAGCCGCCGCAAGTGTCGGGGCCTTTGGTGGGTTAGGAACGCGATCTCTTAGGCGTACCGGTTGCTGGAAGGTACGTATTTCCCAGCCTTTCTCCTTAGCCACGCGCGCTAATTCCCTGTCGGCATTTACGGGTACTGGATGCCCAACAATCTCTAGCATCGGTAGGTCTGTAATTGAGTCGCTATACGCATAGCACTCTGCAAGATCTAGTCCGTCACGCAGTGCAATAGCGCAGATCGCCTCTGCTTTAAATGGGCCATAGGCATAGAACGCAAGATCACCTGTGTAGTTCCCGTCATCGTCAATCTCGGCCAATGTCGCGATTACCTCGTCGGCTCCGAGATACTCAGAGAGTGGGCCGACGACCTCCATCGGCGAGGAGGAGACAATAATTACGCGTTGACCAGCGGCATGGTGCTCGGCGAATAACTCAAGTGCTTCTGCAAAAATAATTGGTGAAATAATTTCGTCAAGAGTCTCGCGCACAATCGTCGCAATACGTTCTTGGTTCCACCCCTTGGTTAGGGAGAGCATCGACTCGCGGATCTTCTCCATCTTGCTCTCGTCGGCGCCAACAAGCATGAAAACAATCTGCGCGTAGACGCTCTTCGCAATCATGCCCCTTGAGAGGAGACCCTCGCGATAGAAGGGCTTGCCGAACGCTAGGACCGAGCTCTTAGCGATGATTGTTTTATCGAGGTCGAAGAAAGCGGCACCTGGCATGCTTGGAGGATACGCCTATGTCGGGCAGATATGGTCAAGGATTATTAGAGTTGTTCTGATAAGCCCATTTTTATCGGGTAAACGCATAGAAATATTTTCCTTGACTCGGATGGGATGGACGGTCTACGTTCTGTTTGCTCTCCCCTGACTTTCCCCAAGTCGTAATTTTTCTCTGCGCTCGAAGGGAGAGAGCATGTCGCTCCTCGCCATATGGTCCCCAAAGGGCGGCTCCGGAACCTCAGTGGTTGCCGCTGCCTGCTCGCTAGTCCTCGCCCGCTCGGGCCCCACCCGCCTCGCAGATCTTGCCGGTGACCAGCCCGCAATTCTTGGCATGGGGAATGATCCCGATACCGGCCTACTCGATTGGCTCGCCCTCGGGCCGGAGGCTGAGAGCGAAGCGCTTATGCGGCTCTCTGTAACGGCTGCGCCGAACCTCTCCGTGCTCCCAATCGGTGGGGCGCTGCTCCAGGAGGTGAACCCGAGTGCTGAGTCTGGTGCTGCACTCGCAGTTGCTCTGAGAGATGGTCCGCCAACGGTGATTGACCTCGGCACAGCGAATACTGCTGCTGCTCAAGGTGTGCTCGAGGTAGCGGATATCTCTTTAATAGTTGTGCGCCCGTGTTACTTAGCTCTCCGGCGAGGTGTACGGCGCGCGTTTACGCGCCGTGTTGCGGGGGTTGTCTTGGTAGAGGAGCCAGGCCGAGCCCTTGGAGTTCGCGAGATCGCGGATGTAATAGGTCGACCGGTAATAGCGAGGGTGCCAGTTCGTGAGGTAATAGCACGGGCAGTAGATGCCGGGGTATTGCCGACGCGAATCCCTGAGGCATTAGAGCGCGCTGCGCGCGATGCGCTCAACGCTGTGGGGCTCAACCCGAGCGAAGCTGGGGCGGCCGCGTGAATGATCTGCTTGGGGAGAGAGAGGCCTTAGCAATTCGCGGACGGGTTCGAGCGCGCGTAGCGGAGTCTCCAGCGGTACCGCGTTCCGCTCTCCGCTCGCAGATGATGGCGCTTGTCGCCGAGGAGGCCCCCCTGCTCTCCTCGGCGGCAGCCGCCCCGCTTGTCGAGACGCTCATCGATGATCTAACCGGCCTCGGTCCGCTCGAGGCGATCCTTAGGGACACAGAGGTCACCGAGATAATGGTAAATGGAGACTCCCGCTGCTGGGTTGAGCGAGCAGGGCAACTTGAGTGTCTATCGACACGGGTCGATGCCGATGAACTGATGAGAATTGTGGAGAGAGTAATTACACCTCTCGGGCTTCGTTTAGATAGATCCTCTCCAATGGTAGATGCGCGCCTTCCAGACGGAGCGCGCCTTCATGCTGTAATAGCGCCAGTCGCGATTGATGGTCCATGCTTAACAATTAGACGCTTTGGATCAACGCCGGTTCCGCTCGAGGCTTTTGATCCCGACGAAGCATGTATCTCCTTCCTGCGCAATGCAGTTGACTCCGGTGCAAATATGGTGATTGCAGGAGGAACGGGGGCCGGTAAGACAACGCTTCTAAATGCTCTCGGCGCCTTCATCGATGCGAACGCGCGCATTGTCACAATCGAAGAGACAGCGGAGTTGAGACTCCCCGGTCGTCACGTACTGCGCCTTGAGGCGCGTTCTCCAAACGCTGAAGGGGCCGGTGCTGTAACGGTTCGTGATCTAGTTCGAACTGCGTTACGAATGCGCCCAGATCGAATCATCGTTGGCGAGGTGCGGGGCTCCGAGGTACTTGACATGCTTCAAGCACTCAATACTGGACACTCGGGCTCGGCTACCACGCTCCATGCAAATGGGGCGCTCGAGGCGCTCCATCGAATAGAGAGTCTGGCGCTACTAGGGGGCGGTGAGATTCCACTCGCTGCAGTAAGAGCTCACATTGCTGCTGCGATTGACCTGATTATTGTCGTGGCGCGAGGCGTCGGGGGCACACGAAGAATTGTTCAGATAGCAGAGGTAACGCCGCCGGGGACGCGACTAGCGGTAATCGATCGGTGGCTCCGCGGACGCGGCCTAATCGAGGGTCCCGTCTCGCGTCCAGCGCTTAGAGACGCAGTCGTTCAGTGATGGGTTTGTGATGGTTGGGCGGTTTATGTTTGCCGGCGCTGTCTCTATGTCGCGCCGGCTTGTGATGGGTCTGTGATGGTGGCTCCTTTTGCTCTGGCCGGCGCTGTCTTCTTCGCTCATGCTGCTCGTACTGGGGATGCGCGTCGGCGTAGCAACTCCCTGCGCCCGCCAACAACTAGACCCCCCAATCAACTAGAGGTCCTTCTAAACGATGCAATCGAGCAGAGCGGGCTGCGCCTCACAGGGCAGCAACTCCTTAGCGGGTGGGGGATAGCGGCTCTACTTGCACTCATTACCGCCCCTCTTCTTGGTGTGGCAACAGCCGGCGCCATCTGTGGTGGTGTAGTTCTGGCATTACCGGCTTGGGTGATAAAGACGCGGCGCAGTGCGGCGCAAGCGAGGCGGCGCGGAGTCCCATTACTTACCGACTCCATTATCTTTGGAGTTCGGGGTGGCTCCTCGCTCTCTGCAGTCATCGATGTAGCCGTCGCGCCAGGA
>CAMDSG010000183.1 GCA_945907055.1 Bifidobacterium breve
GGGTGACCCCTGAGCTATTCGTGATGAGTCGCAGGTGTCTATTTACATGCCCACGACTATCAATACGGCAGACCAACTCCTGACCAACAAAGCAGCCTTTTGTGAATGAGACTGATTCGCTCTCAAGAGCAGCCTCTTGAGGAATCACCGATGAGTCGAGGTCAAAACCCATACGCGGAGTTCCATTTTGAATACGCTCCAACTCACTCTGATCGCTAAGGTCATCTCCTAGAGACTCAAGACTCACCTCAACTGCTGTTCGAATTTTGTAACGAGATAGAACGTTCTTAAGGGCCTCCCCCCATCCTGGGTCTGTTTCAAGCAGAGCGTCATCCCCTTCGCGCACTACGCCAAGGAGGACCTCCACCTTTCCCTGAGGGGTGAGCATCAACGCAGAGCGACGTTCGCCTTGCTCCATGCCAAGTACATCCTGCGAGAGAAGGCTCTGCAGAAAACTCCAAGCATCCGGCCCGGATACGCGCACTACATCTCTATTCTCCATTGGGTATCTACTCTCCATTAGGCCCCATCTCCTTAGTAGACCCAAAAATTCGCCTCGAAGCCTCAGCCGCCGTAAGCAGCGCTCGCGCCTTGTTATGGCACTCAAGATCCTCGAGCGCTGGGTCAGAATCAGCGACGACCCCTGCACCTGCTTGAACCGATGCTTTCCCATCGCGCCAGAGCATCGTGCGAATCGTAATGGCAGTATCAAGATTGCCGGAGAAATCAAGGTAGCCAACTACACCCGCGTATGGACCGCGTTTCACTGGCTCAAGTTCGTCAATGATCTCCATTGCCCTTACCTTTGGAGCTCCACTAACTGTTCCAGCAGGGAATGTAGCCCTCAAAACATCAACCGCAGATTTTCCATCCGCCAACTCGCCGGAGACCTGGCTCGTTATGTGCATGACGTGGCTATAGCGCTCAAGCGACATCAGTTCATCCATCTTCTCGGTTCCGAACTTCACGACACGCCCAAGATCATTACGTGCAAGGTCGACAAGCATCACGTGCTCGGCTCGCTCCTTTGGGTGCTCCATCAGTTCTGCTGCCAACACATCATCATGCGCGTCGTCGCGTCCTCGAAAACGTGTGCCAGCAATTGGTCGGCTAATTACTCTGCCTCCAAGAACCTGCACCATAGGTTCAGGCGAGGATCCAACCAGAGTTACGTCATTATTACGTAACAAATACATATAAGGAGAGGGATTTACTAAGCGCAGAACCCTATAAACAGAGAAGGGATCGAACTCGCCCTCTAGGTCGAAGCGTTGAGAAAGCACGACTTGGAAAATGTCCCCGGCGAGTATGTGCTCTTTAGCGGCTTCAATGCTTAGTTGAAACTCCTCAGAACTAAGCGCAGTTGTATGCGGAGGCAAGTCCGTTAAACGCGATGCTGGTGGAGCAACGGGAGGATACGGAAGTGGCTTTCCAAGGCTATTGACGCGCACTGCAATCTTCTCGAGCGCAGCGTCGTATAAAGAATCGAGTGCTTCACTTGACTCTGTCCCTTTTAGAAAGATGTTCTCCATTAGATAGAGGCGCTGGGCAAAATGATCAAATGCCGTTACATGACCCGTCACTGTAAGAACCGCGTCTGGCCATCCGAGATCGTCTGCCGGAACATTCGGTAGATACTCAACCTCGCGTACGACGTCGTAACCGAGATAACCGACAACTCCACCGTGGAAAGGCGGTAGATCCTCAAAACTCGGTGCCTTGTAATGCGAGAGCAGAGCCTCAATAGCATTGAGTGCACCGCTATCGGTAGGTACACCAACAGGGATCTCACCAGTCACAACTACATCGTTTCCTCGAGCCACAAGAGTGAGCTCAGGGTCGCTCCCAATAAACGAGAAACGACCCCACCGAACTCCATGTTCAACAGACTCGAGTAAAAAGCCGTCGCTACCACCCACCAATTTCGCAAATACGCTGACAGGCGTCTCAAAATCCGCGAGCAGCGTTCTCCAGATAGGAACGACTGTGTACTTTGTCGCTAATTCGCGAAACTCTTCACGTGTAGGTCGCGCAGCTCCAGCAAGTTTTTGTTGCTCGTTCATAGCGCGCCGGGGGTAGCGCCAGAGCCGAAGTCGCGAAAAAAGCATGACCTCTCGCCCGTGTGGCAAGCACCATTGCCCTCTTGCTCGACGATAAAAAGGATCGCATCAACGTCGCAGTCATAAGCAGCGCGACGTATGAATTGACGGTCTCCGGAGGTCTCTCCCTTGCACCAAAACTCTTGCCTGCTTCTGCTCCAGAACCAAGTCCGCCCTGTCTCAAGGCTCTTGCGAAGAGACTCCTCGTTGACCCATGCAAGCATCAAAACCTGCCCTGTCGACTCCTCTTGGACGATCGCAGTGGCCAAGCCATCTTGACTCCACCGCACAGAGGCGATCTCGTCTTCAGTAAAAGTAACGGGCTCGGCGATCGGCATCCCTGAGAGCGTAGCCAATGCCCGGGTCAAAATTCGATGGTTTAGGTGTAAGACCCTCCCCGTGCGAGAATGCCCGAATGGAGCCAACTCAGACGACCGCCGAGATCGCATCCCAGATAGCGGCATCGTCAGCGGCATCCCAGCTAGCGGCATCGTTAGCGGCATCGATCGAGGCACCGATAGCAGCGAAGCACTCTTTCAAGCACGTTGCCCATGGCACCGAGCGCAGCGATGATTACAGATGGCTACAGGACCGCAACGACCCCGCGGTCATCGAATATCTCCTTGAAGAGAACAGATACGCAGACGCCATCCTGGCCGAGACAATCGCCGTGAGAGACGCAATATATGGCGAGATTGAATCACGCGTGCTTACTGTCGCTGACAGCGCCCCAGTTAGAAAGGGGCCTTGGGAGTATTTCGAGCGGAGCTTCTCGGACCAGCCTTATGTAAAACATTTAAGGCGGTACTGGGATGCCGGTGTCGGGGCAGGCGCAGAAGAAGTGGTGTTGGATGAGAACGCTCTTGCAGTTGGGCACGAGTTTTTTGAGGTTGGTTCTTATGAAATAAGCCCTGACCATCGCTTACTTGCTTATGCTCTCGACACCAACGGAGGCGAGGTCTACGAACTTCGGATTCGAGACCTCGAGACCTCCGAGGATCTCCCCGATGAAATTCCGAATCTTTATTACGGCGTTGCTTGGTCAAAAGACTCGCGATGGATTTTTTATACGCGCCCGGATGAAGCGGTTCGGCCTTATCAAGTGTGGCGGCACGAGATCGGCTCATCGTCAAGCGAAGACGCCCTCGTCTTTGAGGAGCCGGACGAATCCTTCTTCGTGAGCGTCTATGAGTCTCGGAGTGGGGATTACATACTCATCGGAACTGGTTCACGTATCACGTCAGATGTCAGATTCATCCCCAGTGATGTTCCCACGGCAGAACCACGCCTAGTAGCGCAGCGTCGCCACGGAATCGAGTACGAGGTAGATCATCTTCGCGCAGCGAGCAGTACATCAGTTGGGGACATTCGTGGGGATTCGGCGAGCGATCAATGGGCCATCCTCACAAACGACAATGCACTTGATTTTCGTGTCGCCACAGCAACCATTGGAGACTCGGAGCCCGAGACTTGGAGAGACTTAGCCCCGCATCGTCTCGGCACGCGGATTGCGGAGATCGATGTCTTTGCTGAGCACGTCGTAATTTCTGAGAGACATGATGGCTTGGAGCACATAAGAGTTATTCGAGTCGCCGATGGCAGCGAACGACACATCGACATGGCGGATCCTGTGTACACCGTCGCTACCGGGGCTAACCCGGAGTACGCGTCTGAGACACTTAGATATAACTACGCATCCCC
>CAMDSG010000184.1 GCA_945907055.1 Bifidobacterium breve
CACCTGTCAGCCCTCTTAGAGGGTCGTAGCGAAATCGATTCTCAAGGAACCGCATTTGTCTGCGAATCGAATACATGTCGATTGCCAGTGACTGATAGCGAGTCTTTAAATCGTGAGATTGATCTAGCGCTATCCAACCGCAGACGCGATTAGCGGACTCTTAGCAACCTCAGACGAGGAGCCCGAAGCCTCCGGCAAGTGCGTCTGCTGAGACCCAACCAAATGCAATGATGGCTTCGCCGCCGCTTGGGCTGCACTCACCGACAAGCTCAACTGCGGCTTTGCCCCCACCCTTAACGGTGCTTGCATCTAGAACTGGCTCCGGCACTTTGCCAGGCTTGACTCGAAAAGCATGCTCGTCATAACGAGTGTCGCAGGAGAAACGTTTCGCTAGGCGGCGTCCCCATGCTCGCTCCTCACCAGTTGCCTTGTAATTGGGGCGAGGAACTACGTCATCCAATTGGGCAAAGAGGTTGTAGGTGGCTGGATGAGCGATGCGGCCTGCGATGAGGACATCCTCATCCGGGAACGAGATCGCTGCACGACGGTAAAGCTCTGCTACCAAAGCCTTGAGGGTGGTTCCACTTGTCTTGCCTTTGCGAATCGCACCTAGCCCCCAGAGGATGCAGGGGGTTCCACCAACGCGCTCGAGGGAGCCAAATAGGAATCCGTGGCTCTCGTTATCAACTACCGCAAGCACGATAAGTGGAAATTTCTCCACTTGAGACTCAAGGTGTTCGTCCATTCCAGCAAGTCCAACCGCTACAAGCAGTTGACTGAACTCATCGAGTTCAACCGGCTTGAGGGAGACTGAGTCACGCGATTCAATCTGCATAAGCCCTATTCTGACCGCATAAAGGGGAGACCGCCAATCGCCTCTCTCTTGGGAGCGATGGGCGATGCGACAAAAGTCTCGCCTGCTGCTACTCAAAGAGCCTCGAGGGAGCCGATTTAGACCCAATAATAAATATGAATTCTCCCTGTTTTGCGACACATTTTTCTCTCCGCACGAAATCCCTGCTTTAAGTCTGACGCCACAAGGTAAGCATGGGAAGATTAAATCGCCGTAAAGTCACTCAAATGACACAGACTTTGGATGCCCTCAAATGGAGCCCTCAAGATCCATCTTTTCGTGCCGATCCATACCCTTGGTATAAGGCACTCCGGGAACAGACGCCTGTTCTTGCCCATCACGAAGTGGGATTTGTCGTATCGCGATACGCAGATATTGAGGCTCTCCTGCGTGACCCTCGACTCGGCGTATCAACGCCCTCACCCTGGCGCGAAGTGCTGGCAGAAGCAGCATCCCCCGCCTTTCGACGTTTAGCCGAACTAACACTGCTCTTTATCGACCCACCAGAGCATTCGAGGGTTCGTGCGACATTTGCAAAAGCGTTTACTCCTAGGCGAATTGCAGCGCTCCAACCTCACCTCGAAAAAACGATTGACACAATTCTTGATCGCCTCGACCCTCAAGACGAGTTTGATCTCATGACCGAAATAGCCGAACCATTTCCAATTCTCAGCATCACGCATCTCCTTGGAGTGCCCGAGTCCGACTGGACAGAGTTGCACCGTTGGACAACAGAAATTACAGCTTTCAACGAATTACCGATTGATCTATCTGCACTACCAGCGGCTAACGAGGCTGCAACGGATTTTGACGCGTACTGTCGAACAATCATTGATGAGCGGCGTTCGAATCCAGGCGAAGACCTAATCTCTGCGCTCCTTAGCGCCGAGGAAGATGGCACAGGTTTAAGTGTCGACGAGATTGTCGCAATGCTCATTCTTCTCTTGATGGCGGGGCATGACACTACGAAGAGCCTCATCTCAAGCGGCCTTCGCGAACTCCTGCGTCACCCGGATCAAGCAGAGTTGCTGCGCAACGACCCATCCCTGGTTTCAAGTGCAATCGAAGAACTACTGCGATTCGAGAGCCCTCTGCACGTTGCCTCCGGAGGAGGGCGTTGGGCAAGCGAACCCTTCGAACTCCACGGAGTAACCATCACCCCTGGTGCCGCAGTTCGCCTACTTCTAGGTTCCGGCAACCGCGATCCAGATGCCTTTGAGAATCCAGACAAACTCGATATTCAACGTGCACCTAAGCCGCACTTGGCGTTCGGTAAAGGAATTCACTTCTGCATCGGCGCCGCACTTGGGCGGCAAGAAGCACAAATCGTGATTTCGCGAGTTCTAACTCGATTCCCAGACCTTGAGGTCACGAAAGACGACCTCACTTGGCGCTCAAACTTCGTTACGCGCCAGTTAACAGAGTTACCAGTGCGCCGGGCGACCAGAGTCCCGCTGTAGCCCGGGCCTCGGCATTAGACCCACTAGGGCATAGGACCCAGATACCATTTCTCTGCACTCGAAAATTGATTATTTAAATCAGATATTTGTATGATCAGGCCATGCGTTTTAAAAAGACACTCATTGCATCACTCCTTTTGATCACTGCTCTTCCACTCGTCCTATTCGCTTCAGCCTCGGCAATCTCAGGGCCTGCGAACCTCGTAATCGATACGCAACGGCTTCAGTCAAGCGTGATCATACGTTCACAAATGTTCACATCTAAAGACTGTGCTTACATCGAGAACAACCTCACGGGCACCGGCAAACGGAGCCTGATGAGATTTGATGTCACCGCTGCAAATCGCGGAACAGCGCCATTGGTACTAGGCAATCCAATTGGAAACCCCCTCTTTACTTACAGCTCATGCCACAGGCACTACCACTTCAACGGGTATGCCTCATATGAGCTATTTCGAGTTGATCCGCGTACCAACGTCTCAACGCCAGTAGTCGCCGGGCGCAAACAAGCATTCTGCCTATTGGATTACGAACGTGACCCCAGTTCTACCGGAGCAGGTCCGGCCGTATACACATGTTCAAATCAGGGAATCAGCGTTGGTTGGCAGGACACCTATGGGAGCTACCTCGACGGGCAATGGCTCGACATCACAGGAATTGCTTCCGGGAACTATTGGTTGCGAGTAATTATCAATCCGTTAAATGTTGAAAGCAGCCCGCTTTACAACCCGAACGCACCTGCGGCTTTAGCAATCCCGGAGTCAAATTACGCAGATAACGTAGCGGTAGTCCCCGTAACTATTCCCTCAAAGGGTAGGCGGTAAAAGCGGGAATGCGTTAAAAAACCAAGAATCCCAGCGAATTAACCCAGAAGAACGACACGCTTTTTTAACGGCCAGTTCCGAGCGGGGCTACTCGCTTGTCGGATTCCCGTCGGGTAGGGCAGTGTCGTTACCGCAGGTTTCACTGACCCAGTCCCAGAGACGTTGGCGACGGTCAGGCGTCTCTGCACTCTTCGTCCTTGGGATTTTGTGCGTGCTTCGGGGTCGCCTGTCGAGCCAGAAGCCACCGTTCGATTGCAGCGCAATATCATCGGCGGCTAGCCACACCAACGTGTCGGCTCCCTGATCGGCCGAGCGCAAGAGTGGACCCATGATCTTCGAGAACGTCGGCAACGATGCGTCGACGCCTGGGGTCGAGGCCCACCCAGGGTGCATTGCGTGGAAGTGGATCCCGAGACTCCCGAATCGCTCGGCCCACATCTCGTTGAGCACAACCTGGGCTCGCTTCGCACGCGCGTACTGCTCGGGACCGCGGTACTCCGCTTCAGACATCTGGAGCCCAGAGACAGTTAGGCCGGCTGAGTACATTCCTCCCGACGACATCGTCAGCACCCGAGATTGTGGTGTGGTTGCGAGCCGATCAAGGAGCAGACTCGT
>CAMDSG010000185.1 GCA_945907055.1 Bifidobacterium breve
CTGCGCGCCACGCTCCCCCCTGCCTCCGTCACCGGTGCACCCAAGCCTCGGGTTCTCTCAGCGATTGAGGAGTTCGAGCCAACACCGCGGGGTTATTACTGCGGAGCAGTGGGGTGGATCGATACGGCGAATAATCGAGCCGACCTAGCGGTGGCAATTCGCACATTTACAATCGCTGCAGGCGAGACAACTCTTGGTGTGGGGGCAGGCATCACTGTTGGGTCTAATCCTCGAGATGAGTGGGAGGAGACCGAGCTAAAGGCTGCCCGTCTGCTCGCTTCCTCCGTCGGCACCGCACGGCGATCACGCGTGCGAACAGAATCAATACAAGCAGATTGATTACGGGATGATTCTCTGGCTAAACGGGGCGATGGTCTCCGAGAATGAGGCGCGCATCGCTCCTTCAGACCATGGGTTCCTCGTGGGGGACGGAGTATTCGAGACTCTCAGGGTCTACTCAGGAGTTCCTTTTGCATGGGATCGCCATCGGCTGCGCCTTGAGCACTCTGCAGCGGCCCTTAACCTCACCCTGCCGAGCGATGAGATACTCCGCAGCGCAGCGAATGATGTCATCGCAATGAATTCACTACCTGATTGCCGCATGCGCGTCACTATCACCGGGGGGGAATCCTCCCTCGGGTCTGACCAAAGCGCTTCGGCACCGACGGCAGTCATCGCAGTAGCGCACTTGACTGAGTGGCCGGTAACAGCATCCGTAGTTACCGTGCAATGGACTCGCAATGAACGCGGCGCAACTGCCGGGCTCAAGACGACCTCCTACGCCGAGAATGTGCGTGCACTGGCCTCTGCAAAATCGCAGGGCGCCGAAGAGGCGATATTCGCTAATACACGTGGCGAACTATGCGAAGGAACTGGATCGAACGTCTTTGTCCTGCAAGATGGAGTGCTGTGTACGCCGCCATTAAGCAGTGGTTGCCTCGCTGGTGTCACGCGAGCGATCACTATTGAACTTGCTAACAGGATCGGCATCCCGTGCGAGGAGCGAGATATGCCACTAGCGGTGCTAGCAGGTGCTAGCGAGGCGTTCCTAACATCAAGCACCCGTGAAATACAGGCTATTGGCACTATCGATGGAGTGAGTCTCGCCTCGGCCCCTGGGCCAATAACGCTTCAATTACAGAGCGCTTGGCGCGAGCTGCTGAGCACAACGCTCGAGCCTTAACGCTCAAACCGGCCTGAGGTGCACGACATCCCCCGCAGTGATGCAGCGCAGGGCTCCCCCATCGGTGCGTACCTCGAGACTCCCGTCATCTGTCACACCCTCAGCAATACCCTCGAATGCCTCACCGGCTAGCTCGATACGCACACGTGTATTCAATGTGCCGAGCCGTTCCCGGTAATCGCTAAGCACGCTGTTTAAATCATTGAGCAGAACGGAGTAACGCTCTACAAACTCCTCGAGTAATTCATCACGACTGATATCTCTACCCGAGACGAGATTGCAGGCTGTGGCAGTCTCAACTAGCTCGGCAGGAAAATCGCTCCACTGCACATTTACGCCTATACCAACCACTACACAGCGCAAGGCTCCATCTGTTATCTCGGACTCAGTGAGCATGCCGCAGAGTTTGCGATCGCCTACTAATAAGTCGTTGGGCCACTTAAGGATTGGTGCAAAACCGGCGACGGCTTCAACTGCGTCCGCCATTGCAAGCCCTGCCGCCATCGTAAGTAAGTGAACAGAAGCGATAGTGATATCGGGAGCGATCTCAGGCCGCAGCAATACCGACATGAGCAGCGACGCTCCTGCCGGCGCCTCCCATGTACGCCCCAACCTTCCGCGGCCTGCGCTCTGGTGATCGGCCACCACGACCGTGCCCGAGGCCTCCCCTGCTCTGGCCGCATCGAGGAGATATCGATTGGTTGAATCCACCTCAGCGAGGCGAATTATCGGCCCCAGACATGACGTCCCCGGGAAGGGATTTGGGTTCTCGGGGGGCGGAGTGGCAGAAGGTTGGTTCACGCCCCGTAGGATACGACGACCCAAGACCAACTTCCCGGGAGAAACGCAAAAGTGCTGAAGAAAATTCTTATCGCCAACCGGGGAGAGATCGCCGTACGCGTGATGCGGACCTGCCGCGAGATGGGGATAGCGACTGTTGCCGTCTACTCAGACGTCGACCGTGATGCCTTTCATGTTCGATATGCAGATGAGGCCTACTCAATCGGTGGACAGACAGCCGCGGAGTCATACCTAAACCAAGATCGCATTATCGAGGTCATTACGCGATCTGGCGCAGATGGCGTGCACCCTGGTTACGGCTTCTACTCTGAGAATGCAGATTTCGCTCGCGCTGTTACAGCAATGGGTGTTGCTTGGATCGGCCCACCGCCCGAGGCAATCGAAGACATGGGCGACAAAATTAGTGCTCGAAAAGCAGCAGCGCGCGGAGATGTCGAGAGCGTTCCAGGTACAACCAAGCCTGTTCAGAATGCGCAAGAGGTAATTGAATTCGGCGAGGCTTACGGATGGCCGATCACGATCAAGGCTGCCTACGGCGGCGGCGGACGCGGAATGAAGGTCGTCAACGCTCCTGATGAAGCCGCAGAGGCCCTTGAGTCTGCTGGGCGTGAAGCCCTTGCATACTTTGGTCGCAGCGAGGCTTACCTAGAGAAATACCTAACCTCACCTCGCCACATTGAGATTCAGATCATGGCCGATACGCATGGAAATGTTGTCTGGCTCGGCGAGCGCGACTGCTCAGTGCAGCGTCGCCACCAGAAACTTATTGAGGAGAGCCCGGCAGCAGACTTATCCGAAGAGACGCGTACCGCAATGGGCGAGGCCGCTGTAAAGGTTGCTAAGGCGACGGGTTATGTAAACGCCGGAACAATCGAGATGCTCTACCAAGATGGCGAGTTCTACTTCCTTGAGATGAATACTCGCCTTCAGGTTGAGCACTGTGTAACCGAGTTGGTCACATCACTCGATCTCGTAGCTGAGCAGATTCGCATTGCATCAGGCCTGCCCCTCTCGTTTACGCAGGACGAGATTGTGCGCACCGGTCACGCAATTGAGTGCCGTATCAATGCGGAGAACTCAGCAAAAGGATTCTTGCCTTCACCCGGAACGATCCACGACCTTCATATTCCGTCGGGCCCTGGGGTTCGCTGGGATGGTGGCTACGAGCGCGGCGATACGGTGAGCCAGTACTACGACAACCTTGTCGGCAAGTTGATCGTCTGGGCACCGGATCGCGATCGTGCACGCCTGCGCATGCTGCGCGCCCTCTCCGAGTTCGAGATCGACGGTCTACACACAACAATCCCCGCCCAAAAACTTGTTCTAGAGCACCCAGAGTTTGCTGCCAACCAGCACTCCACGCGCTGGCTTGAGGAGAAGGTAGACCTAAGTGGTTTAACGAGTAGCGCTGGGTCGAGTGCACCTGCTGACGGCGACTCATCTCTCATGGCGCGTGATGTGCCTGTTGAGGTAGACGGTCGACTCTTTGCTGTAAAGGTCTGGCTACCAGAGGCTCCGGTTGCTGGTGTATCAGCGAAGAAGTCTTCTAAGCCCAAGCCTGCAGCAGCTGGATCGGGTGGCGCTGGTGGGAACGGAACAATTACTGCACCGATGCAGGGGACAATTGTAAAGGTGCTTGTTGAGGTTGGCCAAGAGGTGGCTGCCGGCGATTCATTACTCGTGCTCGAGGCGATGAAGATGGAGAATCACATCAACGCAGAGCAGAGTGGAAAAATCAAAGAGCTCCGCGTCGA
>CAMDSG010000186.1 GCA_945907055.1 Bifidobacterium breve
CTCTACCCCTATAGGAGAAGCGCTCCTAAATCTTTAAGCCCAAATGGCCTGAGGATTTATTGCTAATCTCACAAAATTCGCTACACCGATTCTCGGGACCAATTCTCAAGACCAATTCTCAACCGCGTCTTCCGATATCACGATCAAACAAACTCAATAGCTCGAACTGGAGAACAATGCGCAGGTCATATCTAATCAGAGCAACCGTTATAGCCACAGTCGCGTCATTCGCGACCCCAGCACTACTCTCAACCTCAGCGTATGCAGGAGACGGTGGAACAATGGTCAGCGTTACCAAGGTTGCCCAAAATGCTCCCTTCGCAAAGCCTGGCCCATACGTAGCCGGCGTTACCACGATCAAGCTCGATGATCGCTCTGTTGAGGTTTGGTACCCCGCTAATAAGTCCAGCGCTAAGGGTAAGAAGAAAGACAGTTATTACCTTCGCGACTGGCTTCCTCAAGGCATTCAAGACCTGCTCGATGCGAAGGGCGTCAATCCCCCATTCAAGACTGATGCCTACAGGGCGCTCCCCGTTGCCAAAGGAGCCTTTCCTTTACTTGTGTTTAGCCATGGCGCAGGCGGATACCGCGACCAGAGCACATTCCTCACGTCGCACCTAGCAACTTGGGGATTCGTAGTTGCCTCACCTGATTTTCTGGAGCGAGGCATCGCATCTCAACTCGGTGGAGCACCAACTACACCCAAGACAAATCTCGCGGTCTACGACGAGACAGTCGCCAAGATCCGCGAGGTAAATGCAGCCAACAAGGGACTCCTTCGCGGGCATATCAAGACCAAGAAGATAGGTGTGCTCGGGCACTCTGCTGGGGCGCGAGGATCAATCGAGATCGCCGCCTCTAGGGATGACGTAATCGCTTATGCGCCACTTGCTGGAGCAGGGTCTGGCGGGACACGCGGAACCGTCACAATCCCCTCAATTATTCCTCCGTCGAAGCCAAATATTTTCATTGCCGGCAATCAAGACGGTGTTATCCCGATTGCAGGAATACAGACCTACTTTGACGAGGCCGTTGCACCTAAGCGAGGAGTCTGGGTAGAGGGATCAGGGCACCTAACCGCTTTCAGTGATATCTGTGAGATCGGGAAGGGTGGCGGCGGCATAGTTGCTATCGCTCGCGAAGCAGGGCTGCCTGTACCCGAGAACCTTGCACGCCTGGGTGAGGACGGATGCAAGCCACCGGCTCTCAAGGCCTCAACCACATGGCCAGTTACTCGCCACTTCACCACAGCGCTGTTTAGGTTCGCTTTCAAGATCAATAAGAAGCCGATCGGCCTAAATGTCAAGGCTGCAGAGGCCTTCGCACCGAAGGTAACTGCTTTCTATACGCAGAGGCTTAGGTAGGTAGCGCAGGGAAGGGTGTTAGAGAGGACA
Source organism: Bifidobacterium breve (assembly GCA_945907055.1). Taxonomy (GTDB): domain Bacteria; phylum Actinomycetota; class Acidimicrobiia; order IMCC26256; family IMCC26256; genus IMCC26256. The sequence continues at coordinate 1,395 of CAMDSG010000186.1, forward strand.
CGTCATCATTAGTTGCCAACTCTTCTAGACCTGTTAGGTCAACCTCTGCTTTGGTGCTCTCCACCTCTGTCGACGAAGATCGCGCTGCCTCGAGCAACTCCTCCAATGCAGCTGGGACTGCCTCAGCAAGGCTCCAGAGTGATGGCACAGTCTCTCTACACGCCATGAAGCCAACATCTACGCGATCCATATACGAGAGCACCGTGATGTTGAGGCCTGCACCGTCGAAGACTGGACCCATGGGTACGAGACTCACAACACGCGCTCCCGCCATGTAGACCGGTACCGGCGGACCAGGGACATTAGAGACAACGAGGTTGTAGATCGGCCTCATACGCTCAGAGAATCGTCGATAGAGGCGTATCCCGCTAGAGAGGATCGGGGCAGTTGCAACCTCTGCCCACTCGCCCAGGATCGTGCCACCTAGATCTCGTTGAGTCTGCTTTGCCAAGCCCATCGACTCTGCTACTAGAGCGAGGCGCTTGACCGGATCGGCCTGTTCGGCTGGCAAAGAGGCAAACATTGCCGAGACAACGTTCCCCATGACCCCTTTAGTATTTGGAGTCCGAACATTTGTTGGCACCACGGCGACGAGTGGCTTGTCGGGGAGCGCATCAATATCGGCGAGGTATATCCGCAGCGCGCCAGCGACGACGGCAAGCACCACGTCATTTACCGTAAGCCCAAAGGCATCTTTAACGAGCTTTACATCAGAGAGACTTATCGTGCTGAAAGCAACTTTCCGGTGCGGAGTAATCGAGGTGTTCCAAGGGAGTCGTGGCGCTGTAAATGGGGCTGCCGCTCCGCTCATCGCCCCATCCAATGCGCTCTGCCCCAAGCGCAGCAAACCCTTTCCGAGGTTTACTCCTGCTCGGGCAATTTGCTCGGGGCGCCGAGCAATCGAGACAACCGACCCAAGAATCATCTCAACATCGGTTGGCACGCGATCCGGTCGCCACGTAGCAAGTTCTTCCTCGGCTACAAGAGGTGTCGGCTCGAGGTCAACTAGTTGGGCAAGGACATCTACCCCTGATGCTCCATCAATCGCAGAGTGATGCATCTTTGCGACTAACGCAACATTCCCGTCAGCCAACCCCTCTACGATCCAGAATTGCCAAAGCGGACGAGTGCGGTCTAGTTGACGTGACGAAATCTCACCGACGAGTGATGCGAGTTCGCGCTCACCACCGGGGGCAATGACTGCAACCTGACGAACGTGGTACTCAAGGTCAAAATCTGGATCCTCCACCCAGAGTGGATGGTGAAGATTGAATGGAACCTCAACTAAGCGGCGCCTAAACGGAGGGATGCGCGAGAGGCGCTCCCCCACGAGGCGACGCATCGTGCGGGCATTGAATCCGCCAGGTACATCGCTAGGGTCGAGTATGGCGACCGCCATTACGTGCATGTGATCAACCGGGCTCTCAAGCGAGAGAAATGCTGCGTCTAGACCACTGAGTCGCTCCATGTCTCTAAGAGTACCTGTCAAAGAGCGAACAGCGCCTACCCGATCTTGATTGACGAGTATTCGTGACCGCTAATCAGCTTCTCTTGGGCGCCCTCGACCCCGCTTTACATCTCCACGCCTGCGCTTATCGTCGACCCTTGCACGCTTGGCTCCAACCCCGGGCTTCGTTGCACGCCTCGGGGCGTCCTGACGCAGGGCCTCAGCGAGGCGCTCCCCCATTCTGGCTAGCGCAATCTCTCTATTTCGAGCCTGCGAGCGGGTATCCCCAGCGCTTACCCTCACAACCGCCCCAAGCTTCTCAATAAGCCTTGCACGCTGCCTTGGGCCTAGAGAGATGGAGGATTCAACGTCAAATGCGAGCTCAACGCGAGACCGGGTCACGTTTGCATGCTGCCCACCAGGCCCTCCAGAGGTCGTTACCCTCCAAATCAGGTCACTGGGAACGATTACAAGGGTTGGGCTGACCCTAAGTCGAGCGTCGTCACCATTCATTCCTTGACCGTAACCGTCAGCAAGGCCTGTACGCCGACATCCCCGATCAAGGGTAGCGACAGAACAGGGCCGTTCGCGCTTAGGGTGCGGTTTGACAATGACCTTGTAACTGCTTAACTTCCTACCTCAGCGGGGCATCCTCGGATACCAAGCAAGGGTATTGAATCTCAAGTACGTAATTAGTTCGTTCACGTTAAAGCACTAAATAAATAGCAATACGAAACCATTTTCGACCAAACTTCAATTCATCGGGGCTCAGCCCATCGACTACTTCACGGGGGGAAACGTGCGGAAAGTCCAGCACAACAACAGGAAACGCGGCATTAAAATTGCTGCTTCATTGGCAATCGTCGCGATGTTTGCAACAGCATGCGGCGGC
>CAMDSG010000187.1 GCA_945907055.1 Bifidobacterium breve
CCACCAATGGTTCCCATAGAGATGGCCATTGGCTTCATCCCGAGAGAGTGGAGTTCGTGCGTGGTCTACCCAGCCCTCCGGCAGAATCCGCTCGCCGCGCCAGACTCCATCGCGCAGGTAGAGAAGTCCAAAACGTGCGAAATCGAGTGTAGTCGCATAGACAAAAGTTGATGCAACCCAAGTGCCGGCCTCGTCAATGGTTGCGCGAGCGCTCGACATGCCGATTGGGTCGAGGAGTCGAGACTGCAGGAACTCGTCGATGCGGGTCTCTGGAGCGATCGCATGTGAGGCAATAGCAGAGAGAATGTTGGATGTTCCGCTTGAGTATGCATAACGCGAATTCGCTGGCGCCTCGGCTGGGCTCTTCTCCGCAAAGCCGGCTACATCATCTCGCCCTTCACCGAAGAGCATTGCCACCACATCAGATGGAGCATCGACGCTGTAGACCTCGCTCCACTTCAGTCCATCACGCATAGCAAGCAGATCTGCAGTTGTGATGCTCTGCCTCGGGTCTCCAGGCTGCGACCACGCATCAACCGGTGCTGGGGCATCGAGGACGAGACGACCATCTGAGACAATCATCCCGATTACTGCGTGCAGCATCGACTTAGCCATCGACCACGAGAGGAGTGGGGTCTCGCTAGTTACTTCGTCGCCATCACCCTCAAAAGAGGGGAGACGGTTTGCGTAGCGCTGCGCCACGACCTCTCCCTTATGGACGATGACAACGCCAAAGGTCTCGTGAAATAGAGATTCAGGGTCGAACATCTCGTTTAAGAGCGCCTCGATCTCGACACCTTTTGGTAACTCCGCGGTTGGCCAGTCGGCGCCTGGATATGGAGTCGCCTCCGGTTGAGGTGGAAAAGCGATCAATGGTGCTTGTTTCATGCTAAATCCCTGCTTTAGATCGGCAAGTTTCCTGTCGCAGTTCGAGTTGTGCCGTGATCTCGGAATGCAGCGATTGTGCGCTCGGCGGTGCGCATCATGTGAATCTCGTCGGCTCCATCTGCAAAGCGTGCCCAGCGAGCATTCATGTACATATCGGCCAACGGAGAGTCTTTTGAGTAGCCAAGCGCACCGTGGACCTGAATTGCGCGATCGATGATGCGGCATAGTGAGTTAGCCACAAAGTGCTTCGTCATAGAGACCTCAGACTTGAAGTCTTCTTTGCGGTCGATCTTGTATGCAGAGTGGAGCACCATGAGCTTGCACTGGTAGAGCTCAATGGCCGAGTCTGCGATTAGCCACTGGATGCCCTGCTTCTCCGCGAGGAAGGAACCGTGTGAATAGCGCGTGAGGGAGCGCTCAACCATTAGGTCGAGAGCAGTCTCAGCCTGCGCGATCCAGCGCATGCAGTGAGCGAGGCGAGCAGGGCCAAGTCGGAACTGACCGAGGAGGTGACCCTGGCCGCGTCCGCCGAGCATCTGATCTTTGTGGACCCGCAGGTCTTCGATGAGAATCTCTGAGTGCCCAGTGCCACCGTGCATCGTCTCAATCTCGCGTACTTCGTTCCATCCCTCAGATGGGAGGTCGATGATGAAGGCTGTATTTGCAGCCTGCGGCAGATCGGGGTTGTCCTCTGTGCGGCAGAGAAGGATCGCAAAGTTTGCGCGGTTCGCTCCACTAATAAACCACTTGTGTCCGTTGATGACCCACTCATCACCGTCTTCATACGCTCGAGTTTGAATAAGTGTCGGGTCCGAACCCGCTACCTCTGGCTCCGTCATCGCAAAACACGAGCGTCCGTATCCGTCGCAGAGAAGTTTTAGGTACTTCTCTTTCTGTGCATCAGTGCCCCAATGCAGGAGGGTGTTCATGTTGCCCTCGTCGGGGGCCTGGCAGTTGAGTGCGTATGGACCAAAGCGTGACTTAGCGGCCTCAGCCTGGACCATCGCAAGCTCAACGTGGGTGAGGCCCATGCCGCCCCACTCTTTGGGCATCTGAGGCAACCAGAGGCTGCGTTCCTTAGCCTCTGTGCGCATCTTGATGATGCCGGCGATGAGGGACTCACGGTCGTTCTCATCAATGGCTTGCTCGGCGGGTCGCACTACTTCGTCGATGAACTGGCGGACCTGAATACGTATCGCTTCGAGCTCGGGTGAGAGTGAGAAATCAATTGACATGGCTTTAGCATCACCGCTGCGGTGCCCCGGGGTCAAGGCGGGGGTCAAGAGGGGAGCGATTGGGTCATAGAGCCACGGGGAGAGCGCCTTTGTGCGAGAGTTAGGCCTCGGTTGAGCTCTGTGGCTTGGTTCTTGATCAGTAACAGTTCGCGTGATCATACTTAAAGGGAAATCAGGGGTTATTTATGCGTGCGGTAGTTGCCGATAATGGTCGACTGGATGTTCGTGAATTTGCAGAACCGGTGCCCGAGGCCGGAGAGATATTGGTTGCGGTACGCGCCTGCGGAATCTGTGGCTCGGACATTCACACACTTGCGCATGGAGATGAAGTCGCCTCACTAGGGGAGGCGCTTGGATCCGATACAGGTTTCGACCCGGCGCTGCCGTATGTGCTCGGGCACGAGTTCTGTGGAGAGGTCCTTGATGCTGGAGCGGGGACCTTTGGTTTTGACGCAGGGGACCTTGTCGTATCGATGCCATTTTTACTCAGGCCGAGCGGGTTGGTGCCCCTCGGGTTCGCGAATGCTGCGCCGGGTGGATACGCAGAGAGAATGGTCCTGACCGGCGGAATCTGTTTAAAGGTTCCAAACGGTCTTGACCATCGACGTGCTGCACTCACAGAGCCGATGGCCGTCGCGCTGCACGCTGTAAATAAGTCTGGAATTAAACAGGGTGATGCCGCAGTCATAGTTGGCTGCGGTCCAATCGGGCTTGCGATGATTCCGTGGCTTCGTCTTCGAGGAATCGAGCCGATAGTCGCAGCTGATTTCTCGGCTAAACGCCGCGCACTTGCGCTTGAGTTAGGTGCCGATTTAGCGGTGGACCCGCGAGATGAAGCAGTCACCGATGCTTGGCGCCGGGTCGATGGCGCCAAAGAGCTTGTTATCTTTGAGGCTGTCGGCACCCCGGGGATGATCGACTCAGTTGTCTCGATGGCCCCGAGCCGCGCGCGTCTCCTAATCGCAGGGGTCTGCATGCCCCCGGATACTTTCCGCCCCTTTGTGGCGATCGTCAAAGAGCTGAGTATGCAGTTCGTTTACTGCTACGACGGCGACGAGTTCGCAGCCACTCTCCGAGCAATAGCTGAGGGCGAGGTGGTGGTCGACTCCCTAATCACTGGGACCGTAGGGTTCGATGGCGTCTCTGAGGCATTCCGCCTGCTCGGGGACCCGGAAGACCACGTGAAGATACTCATCGAGCCGGGTTCAGGGCCTGAGGTGCTCCACGTTTCGACTTAGAGCCCGCTAATCGGTAACTATTCCACTACGAAGTAGGCACTAGTTAGTTTCTTCTTGAGGCTTGGCCCCACCGGCTTCATTACCTAAGTAAAGGATGAGAATTATGAATGTCGTTGTCTGCGTTAAGCAGATCCCCGATCCTGCGGTACCCGGGGAACTGACCTCTGATAATCGTCTAAAGCGCGATGGCGCTAAGGCAATCCTCGACGAGTCCGACTCGTATGGTGTTGAGATGGCGCTGCAGTTAGTCGATAAGGCTGGCTCAGGGGAGGTCATCCTCGTATCGATGGCCCCTAACGGTGAGGTCTCCGGACTTCGTCAGGCACTTGCGATGGGCGCAGCGCGCGCCATCCTC
>CAMDSG010000188.1 GCA_945907055.1 Bifidobacterium breve
ATGAAGGGCCCGGCATTATCAACGAGGAGCTTCGTCGCTGGGGTCGCTAAACCAAAACAGATCGCGGCGAACCCGCAGAACAACCAGCCCTGACGAGCATTCACGGAGACTCGATTGATCACAGACTCGTTACCTTAGCGGTTGCGACAATGCATCCCAATGTGCCGCAGAAGGTCTGCGTTTGCTCCTCATTAGGGCCAGTCGGTCATCTCCTCTTGCATTTCATCGTCAAGCTCGAACTCAGTGTCATCGTCGCTGTCATCGTCGCTGTCGCCATTCGCTGTCGCGTCAGCATCGTTCGATACTGGCGCACCACAGCCCTGACAGAAGTCGGTTCCAAAAAGAGTCTCTCCACATACTTCGCACATCATCCTGCCGCCCTCTCTATGACCGCTACTCATTCCAAACCTCTGCCCTCGAAGTGATCGTTAAATAAAAGCTGATGGTTCGTTCCAACGTGCGAATTGCCTTACCTGCTGAAGATTAATGAGCAGGTAGGACATCGTAAAGGGGTAGCAGTCTCACCAACCTGCTAGACCTCACCAGATACTTAGATAACAAAACAAATAGGGCAGGTTTCATGACCATTAAGTGCATAACAGCGAATCTCCAGGGCGGTCAAGATGACTGGCTTAATCAACTCGCCTCCGCAGAGATCGATATCGCGTTCTTGCAGGAGGCACCTAATGAACTTCCTAAAGAATTTGCTGATGCGTATGACATCTCTAAGTACAACGAGACTGCTGCCCACCCCGCATATCGCTGCCGAACACTCATTGCAGTCCGCAGAGAGGCGCGTCTCCGCCCAATTCCCCTCGAGGTGCCGACCGCTACTTACCACCGCTCTTATGTTGCAGGAGCTCGTGTTGACCTGCCCGGAATCGGTGAGACGATATTGCTCAGCATCCACGCAAGCCCACGGGAGATACCGGAAGACTCGCCCTACCGAAAAGACTGGAGCGGCGAATCCCCAACAGCTCGTCCAATTGCTAAGGGCATGCTCTGGGACTCTGACTATGTCTTTGAGACCATTCGAAGTGTGAAGCCCGCAAAGAATGCTCGGATGATCGTGGCGGGCGATTTCAACGAAGCGCGTGGCCCCAACTCACTCAAGCCTGAATGGGGAATTTGGGGAACCCAATATTTTGAGAAAGCAGAGTCCGAACTCGGGTTATTCGACGTCACATGGAGCGAGTGGAAAGTTGAGCTCCCTACCCATGGTGACGCTCAACTCGATCACATCCTCGCAACTGAAGATCTACGTAGCCACCTTGTGGGTTCAACAGTTCAGGAACATGCGAATAAAAGCGACCACAAGCCCATTACTTGGTCAATCACCTAAGACTGCAGAAGAGTTTCAGTAATTGCTTAAACGGCCGAGCGACGGAAGGCCTCCATCACTCCGGCTTCGAGCGCGCTACCACTCCTCGAGACTGGCCTCGTAAAGCCTGTCATCTAAGGATTCGATCGGAGAATCCCATCGATCGAGAGAAATTTGCCCATCCTCGTGTATCCATGACCTGCGTCCGTTTGGAGAATCAACACTCACGGTCCCGTCTACGCACATCCATGCTTCGCTCCCGTACGAGTCGCGAATACTCTCGTATGCGTTGCCAGCGATCCAGACTCGGCGTTCGTCTCCAAAGTCGATAGTCGTCGTGCCGTCCTCACCTACCCGTGCGATGCGTCCATCTGGGAACTCAACACTTGTAGCGGAGCTATCCGTCGTCTTCAGCGTCGCCCTAGGACTGAAAAAAACAAGGCTCGTCTCGCCTCCATTGACCGTCGTTTTCCTACCATCCGGGAAGTTGACCGTGGTTGTGCCGTCCTTAGCGATACCAGCTCGGCGTCCATCTGGGAACTCAACGGCGGTAGTGCCGTCCGAGCGGATCGAGACGCGCGGCCCGTTTGGGAACTCAACTCTTATCAAGCCACTCTTTTGTATGGTGATCGAGCCCCCCTTTGGTAACGAAACTTTCGCCACGAATACCTCCTTCCGAGTGAGCGCTATAAATGTCTCAGCAGAGCAGTATTAGTGGAGGGGTGGGACAACTTGAATAGTGGTCGCGCAATCGAGAGCTCTTTCGGGGTACCTCGCCTAGTCATGGAGCCAGGCATGATGCCCACGGAGGAGATCAAACTTGCGAACACTCAAAGACAAATCTTTCGAACCAGGAAGAAATCTCTTGTAGTTGTCACACCCCTGTATTAGAGTCGAACATATGTTCGATGAACTTAAAAACGCAGTCACCCACTTACGAGAGGTCTCCTCACGTATTGAAATCGATGTAGTCGCCGGCAAGGACGCGGCCGAGCTCGTTGGTATCGCCGATGAGATCCGCCGAGCGGGCGACTCGCTCCGCACTGTTGCAGTAGGCCAGGTAGAGCGAACGAATAGCTGGAAAGGCGAGGGAGCGAAGAGCATCACCGAGTGGCTCGCTATCGAGACAGATTGTCCCCAGTATGAAGCCCAAGCAGTAGTACTGCTCGCCGCCCAACTCCAGCACCTTCCTGTAACCCAAGCAGCATTGCGAAACGGCACTCTCTCCAACGCTCAGGCTGTAGAGGTAGCACGCGGCGCGATCGTCGCGCCTAATACCGAGACACAGCTCTTAAACCTCGCAAAACATGCCACGGTACGCGATCTACGCGACGCAACCTCGCGTGTCGTAGCCGGTGCAACCGATGAGGCAGAGCGCCACCGTCAGGTCCATAAGAGTCGCTACTTCAGGTCCTGGACCGATTTCGATGGCTCATTCAACGTAAGAGGTCGAATGACTGCTGCTAACGGCGCTCTCGTAATGGCAGCACTCAAACCAATACAGGACGAGATTTTCAAGGTGGCGCGTAAGAGTGGTTCACATGAAAGACCCGAGGCCTACGCTGCTGACGCTCTAGTGGTGCTCTGTGAGAAGGCGAGCACGAAGCAGCCCAGTGAGAGCGGCACCAAAACAAGTCGACCCAACGCCGTGATGAATATTCGCATCGACATAGATGCCCTCAAGCGTGGGCGCACGGTAGGTGGCGAGGTCTGTGAGATCGCAGGCGTTGGTCCGATACCAGTGGCGACTGCGACAGCGTATTTGGGTGAAGCATTCTTAAAGCTCCTCATTCTCGATGGCACGGAGATAAAGACAATCGCTCACATGGGGCGCGCATTACCAGCAAAACTGCGCACCGCCGTTGAGGAGCGAGACCGTCTCTGCCAAGTACCAACATGCGACGTCACTCTTGGCCTAGAGATAGACCACATCGTGCCCTTCGCTGAGGGTGGGCCAACCACTTTTGAGAACCTTGTACGCCTCTGCAAACGTCATCACCTCCAAAAAACACATGACGGGTACAGACTCCTAGAACGGGTACCCGGAGCAAGTAGCGGAGTGGGTCAACTTGCCTCAGAGCCGCGGTGGGAGTGGCGGCCACCGAGATGTAACAATCCTGCACCTGACCGAGATATTGACCTAAGTGATACAGGTTGAGAGCGCTCGGGACTTTTGCTCCTAGTCTGTAATACACATGCCTTCTAACTTGACTGCCGATCTGCTTCCATCTAAGCCTGCTGCCGCTTTAAGTGGAGCCGTCGGAGTTGGGGTCGCAATCGCTGTTGGAGAAATAGCCTCCAAGGCTCTTAATGCTGACCCATCACCTCTCTATGCCGTCGGCGGTGCATTTATTGATCG
>CAMDSG010000189.1 GCA_945907055.1 Bifidobacterium breve
ACCGAGGTACTCGGGTCTGCGCTACTCGTCGTACTCCTCAACGAGAATCATCGCTACTCCGCCTAGGCGCTCGGCGAATAGGTTGTAGATGGAGGTCGCAACAGTTACAAGAATTGTCGAGATCGCGACCATCACGAGTCCGATTAGAACAAATCCCTCAAGGATCTGTATCGAGGCAAATTTGAAGTCCTTGGCTGAGAGCAGGCTCCCGAGAAAGTCCTCTAGGCCCGATATTGCACCCAGCGCTGCTGCGGCTAGCCAAATCGCCACTCCAGCAACGACCATGACCCCTAAACCGGCAAGATTAAAGAGCAAAGCAGTGCGGATGACCGACCAGAGGTCTACTTTTCGGATCTCGTATCGCCGGCGCTCGGGGGCACCCTCGATAAATTGGCCCCGATCGGGCATGGCGTCCCCGGCTACTGGTGACTTACCAGATCGTGCCATTGCGGACCTCAGTCCTCGTCGTCAGACGCCTCGAGCACCAGGGCAACAGCAACTACCGTCTCACCTTCGCCTACGGAGGAGACCTTCACGCCAGTGGCGTCACGCCCCTGAGATGAGATCTCTTTAGCAGCCAAACGAACGACGTTGCCGGTCGATGAGAATACGAGAATCTCATCGTCTGTTAGGACAGTGAAGGCTGCTACCACCCCAACGCGTCCGGCAGTAACGCGCATTCCGCGAACGCCTTGCCCGCCGCGACCCTGGGAATTAAATCGCTCGAGTTTGGTGCGCTTGCCATGCCCAGATGCGCTGACAAACAACATCACTGCGTCATCGCGTGCAACGTCGCACGAGACCACTGCGTCATCGGCGTTCTTCAGCCTCATACCTCTTACACCGGCAGCACCACGACTCAACGGACGTACCTCTGACTCGGGGAACCTAATCGTCATACCGCTACGTGACACCATAAAGATGTCTTCGTCGCCTGTGGTCTGGACAACCCCAACGAGTTCATCGTCGTCCTTGAGGTTGATTGCAATTAAACCTGTTCGGCGAGATGAGTCGTACTCTCCCATTTTGGTCTTTTTTACCTGGCCTTGCTTAGTAGCAAAGAAGAGGAAGGTGCCGTCTTCGTAGGTACGCGTATCAATGACTGCCTGCACCTTCTCGTCTGGGCCAAGTGCAATGAGGTTAACGACAGCAGTACCGCGTGCAGTGCGCTCCTTCATCGGAATCTCATGAGCGCGCAGGCGATAGACCTTTCCGCGGTTAGAGAAGAAGAGCAGATATGAATGCATGGTGCTCGTGAGAAGGTGCGAGACGAAGTCGCCGTCCTTGAGCGCTTGCCCGCGTACTCCCCGACCGCCTCTAGCCTGCTTACGGAATGCGTCCGCTGCAACAGTCTTGATGTAACCCTTGTTGGTGAGGACGACAATTACCTCTTCGTCCTCAATTAAGTCAAGGTCTTCAAGGTTTCCTGTGTCGATAGTTATTTGAGAGCGACGTGCATCAGCGAACTTCTCGCGAATCACGCCCAGTTCGTTTTTAATGATCTCTCGCTTCCGACCTTCGTCCGCGAGAATTGACTCAAGATCTGCAATCGTGATTTGGAGCTCAGCTAGTTCGTCGCGTAGGCGCTCGCCCGGGAGACGAGAGAGGCGGCGGAGTGGCATCTCAAGAATGTGGTTGGCCTGCACCTCGCTGAAGTCAAAGGGGGTCGCCATCAAACCCGTGCGCGAACCTTCATCATCATCGCTTGCACGGATGAGCGCAATAATTGCATCAATCATTGAGAGTGCTCGCACAAGGCCTTCGACGATGTGAGCACGGTCCTGTGCTTTGCGGAGTCGGAAGGCTGATCGTCTAGTAACTACCTCGAATTGATGCGCTACGTATACCTTGATTGCTGCGTCAAGAGTCAGCAGACGCGGGACGCCGTCTACAAGTGCAAGCATGTGGGCTGCAAAGTTTGTCTGCATCGGAGTGTGTTTAAAGAGTTGGTTAAGTACGACCTGTGCATTTGCATCACGCTTTAACTCAACTACGAGCCGAGTTGTTACACCACTCGACTCATTGCGTACATCGCGAATTCCCTCAATGCGTCGATCATTTACAAGCTCAGCAATCTTTGTACCGATTACTTCTACAGAGGTCTGGTAAGGGACTTCGCTCACCACAATTCGCTGGTCGCCCTTCTTGCCTTCATCGATCTCAGCCACAGCGCGCATCGTGATCGAACCTCGACCAGTCCGGTAGCAGTCTCTGATGCCGCTCGTTCCGAGAATAAGCGCACCTGTCGGGAAGTCTGGTCCCTTTACAAAAACCATAAGATCATCGGCAGTTGCGTCTGGGTTATCCAAGACGTGGAGCGAGGCATCAATAACTTCGCCGAGGTTATGGGGAGGAATGTTGGTAGCCATGCCCACAGCGATACCACCACCACCGTTCACCAAGAGATTTGGGTAACGCGCTGGGAGGACCGCGGGCTCAAGGGTTCCACCGTCGTAGGTGGTGATCATGTCCACTGTGTCTTCGTCGATCTCTCCGAGCAGCTGCATTGCAAGGGTTGCAAGGCGTGCCTCTGTATAACGCGCTGCGGCGGGGCGGTCGTTGGGGTCCGGTGAACCGAAGTTTCCGTGACCATCCACAAGTGGATACCTGAGCGAGAAGTCTTGAGCCATGCGCGCAAGCGCGTCGTAGATGGCCTGATCACCATGAGGGTGGTAATAAGCCATTACTTGACCGACGGTATTCGCACACTTCTTGTGCTGACGATCTGGTCGGAGCCCGGCGTCGTACATTCCGTAGAGGATTCGTCTCTGGACTGGTTTCAGTCCGTCACGAGCGTCTGGCAGCGCGCGCGATGTAATAACTGACATGGCGTATTCAAGGAAAGATCGCTCCATCTCGTCCTGGATCGAGATTGGTTCAACATTTCCAAATGTTTGCTGCACGCCCTCAGGCATGGTTCTCCTCTTTGCCTCGCACTAAATGGCGCTGCGTTGATCGGTTTAAAAGTGCTCCCTTAGATATCAAGGAATCGCACGTCTTGGGCATTCGACTGAATAAAACCTTTTCGGGCCTCTACATTCTCGCCCATTAAGGTAGAGAAGACTTCGTCTGCAATTGCCGCTTCCTCTACAGATACCTGAAGAAGTGTTCGGGTATCAGCACCCATAGTTGTTGCACCTAGTTCTTGCCAGTCCATCTCTCCAAGACCCTTGAATCGACTTGTCTCAATACGGCGCCCTGAGTGTGCTTCTTCAAATGCGCTCAGCGCTGCCTGGTCCTTGAGGTAGTGCCGCTCTTTACCGAGGTCAGCGCGGAATAGCGGTGGCTGAGCAATATAGATATGCCCAGCAATAACCACCTCGGGCATCTGTCGGTAGAAGAACGTAAGTAGCAGTGTGCGGATATGTGATCCATCAACATCGGCATCAGACATCAATACAATCTTGTGGTAGCGGAGTTTGTCCTTGTTGAACTCCTCCGCTATCCCTGTGCCACATGCAGTGATGAGCGCCTGGATCTCTTCGTTCTTAAGCATCTTGTCAAGGCGTGAGCGCTCGACGTTCAAGATCTTTCCGCGAATCGGGAGGATTGCTTGAAACTCTGGATTACGTGCACGCTTCGCTGATCCACCAGCACTGTCGCCCTCCACAATAAAGAGTTCGGAGAGTGATGGATCTTTAGATGAACAGTCTGCGAGTTTTCCAGGCATTGATGC
>CAMDSG010000190.1 GCA_945907055.1 Bifidobacterium breve
TGGCTATCTCCGTGGGGCGGGCACGAGACCTCGCCCTGGCATTACCTCGGTGGCGAGAGAGCGGCGAAGCGCTTTGAGCGGAGAAACGGTAAGCCCCCAAAGAATAAGTTCGGCGAGAGCCTCCACCGAGTCAAGGCAGCAGATGTAATCGCATGGTTTAATTCACGCCCCGATATTGAGGTATTCGATGTTCGTCCGCGTTATCTGCCTAACTGGCTAGGTTGGGTTGCGCGAATTCCAGTCATACGAGAAGTACTTGCTTGGAATCTAGTAATTGTGTTCCGGCGAAGAGCAGTTGAGAAGACGACTAACGCTATATCGGTCTAGGGCTTTTTGATCGGGATAATTCCCTGGGTCAGGGGCTCGTAGGAGAGATACTTACTTGGCGGTGTCGTAACCCGACTCGAGTCCAAACTTTGGAAATGCCCCAAAGATCCCGTGCTCGTGTAGTCCGTAACCAACCTGATCACCAATCTCGAAACGCGCTACATGGTCAACGAGGCCGAACCATCCCCACGTCTCGAGCTCTGCCATGCTCCAAGTCTTCGACTCAACAACGAGGTCGGTTCCTCGGTACATACCGTGGCGAAACTCGTCACCGACTCCATAACCTGTACCTATAGCAATGTAGGAGTGCAGTAGCGGGGTAACAACAACCTCGAACCCTCCGCCGGGAGCATCTGGGAACTTCAGCTTGCTCTGGGTAGAGATCATCCTGGTACCCGAGTCAAGCCGATGCTCAAACTCTGGGCGACCGAGCCACTCGGGCTCTCTTGTTCTATCGGCCCAGATACGCACCGACTCCTCAATCGTGCGATGGCCGTCTGGCTCCTCCTGCACGATGTAGAGAATCGAGAAGTCGTCAAACTGCATAGGCGCGTAGTTCCATAACCCAACCATCTGCCCGACCTCTTCGCGAATGCCAGAGGGCTCGGTCTCCCCTACAGGGCGCACACCCCATGAGCGGTCACGAGTGCCCTTCCAGCGATCCGGGGTAACTGAGAAACTCTCCCCTGCTACCTCGACGCTGCCACTCCAGCAACCAGTCTGCGCAAAACGCATCGTGTCGAAGAGAACGCGCCCGAACTTGCGCACATATTGGCGCGGCTCTTCGAAGGCGGGCATAGCCCCCTCCCATGTCACGTCACACGCAATTGCTCGATCCTCCTCTGCTCCCTTTGGCGGATCGAGAATGAAGCGGACTCGCTGGAGCGGCTCGATGATCTCCACACGAAATGGACCGACGGAGGTATCCATGCGGTCGCCTAATAGTTTGGAGGCACGAACCACGTGGTACTCCTCCCCCCTGCGCACGCTGGCGAATGCGTCTTGCGTGCCGAGGTTTGGGTACTGCCCCATGCCCATAATCATGAATAGGTCATCGGATGATCCATGGAGATTGAAGTAGTAGCGGTCGTAGAAGTTCCGATCACTAGTTCCCGAGTGGCGAATGGTCTCCGAGACCTGATGCACCGGATAGTCATCCCATGATGAGAGTGAACCGTGAGCCATTTGTCCTATCCCTCCTGCACGACGCCACGAAGACCGTCGGCGCCGAATACATCGCTAAGAACACTCGAGAAATCTGGGCCTCTACGAAGTGAGTGTCCACCATCAACATTTATCACTTGGCCTGTAATCCATGTGCTCTCAGATCCAATTAAAAATCTCGCCATTGCAGCAATATCTGCAGGCTGCCCAACTCTAGAGATAGGCATGCAATCTAGGTAATCATCTAGAAGTGGCCCTCCCGCAATTATGAACTCGACTAGCTCGGTATCTACAAGGCCTGGGCGAATTACGTTCACGCGCACTGCGCTCGCCCCAAGCTCATCGGCAGCCATAGTACAGAGCGCCTCGATGCCTGCTTTTCCAGGTCCATACGCCCCAAACCATCTATGAGTATTGGACGCAGCGATTGAGGATATGCCGACAAACGAACCTCCACCACCAGCAACCATTACTCGGGCGGAATGCTTCAGGACCAACATCGTGCCCGTGATATTTAAGTCAATTGTTCGGCGAAATGCATCGACGTCAATTTGAGTAACAGGGCCGATCGTCTCGGACCCCCCTGCGCATGCAATTACCGAATCAAGTGAACCCGTGAGCTCCGAGGCAAACGCGACTGCACGCTTGACCGCATCCTCGTCCAAGACGTCAGCGGCGACGCTGCGAACGCTTCCGCCGTGGGCTACGAGAGGTTCGAGTTCTTGAGTAGCTCGCGTGAGGCGGTCCTCACTACGTCCACAGATTGTTACATGTGCTCCATCGGCAACGCAGCGAGCAGCGCAACCAAGCCCGATTCCGCTACCGCCCCCGGTGATTAGCACCGAGGTTCCTTCGAGCCCGCCTGAGACTACTTTTGACATCATTTCTCCATGTTCAAGTCTTAAAAAATGCGAGACGCTCTATTCGATCCGCTACCGGATGCACTCTAAACGTCCGTGACCCAATGATCCGTTGAGGGATCGGAATATTTAGCGCTGGGGCGCGTTAGCTCTGGCGTCGAGCTCTAATGATCATGAAGATTGCGCCAATCACAAACAGAACTGCAACTGACCCAGCGATAAATCCGCCCGACCCTGAAGGAGCATTTGAGCCTGATGCCTCGGTAGTAGTTGTCGGGGCACTCGCTGTGCTCCCGGCAGTGGTAGATGTCGAGCCAGACGCGGCGGTGAGAGTGAGTCGAGGCCCTGGAGCCTCCGGCTCAGGCTGCCCCGCTGGCCACGGGTCAATCCAGCGGTCAACGCTTCCGTCGGAGTAGGTCTGGAGTAATGCCATCTGAATAGTGCCGGCACGATCAGGGAGGATTAGTGAGAAGGTGAGGCTTAAGTCGTCGCTTGGACTCCCTGACGCGCGCTGCCAAGTGATCCCTGGCGCCGGATCACCAAGCGCTCCTGGCCCTCCGCCGGCGCCGCCCTGGGGCGCACCGCTCCACTCCCCTACATCGGGAACCTGCGTAACAACAATCTCCTGCCCGTCTGGGAAGAACATCTCCACCTTGACCGTTGAGGCATCGGAGCGCTCGTTCTCAAGTTTGAGGGTCAACTCAGTCTCGACTCCAGCAGGGGTTGACGCTGGAGTTATCTCGCTGTGCGCAAAAGCAGCGCTACTCGAGGCTCCAATAACGGCGAAGGCCGCTACTGAACTAAGTACGGCTCTGGTACGTCGACGCATTTATATCCTCCTGTTAAGAATACTTGTGGGGAGTCTGACACCCCTGGCGATGGAACTTGGGTCAGATAGAGACGATTTCTTAATCATCCGGCCTATCGTTGCGCAGATCAGCACGAATCATTCAACCTTGGGAGCACAAATGCCACCAGCCGATAACGATGCCGCAATACTTAATTCTGCCTGGGGATCATTACTAGCCGCTCTACAGAACTCTGCAGATGCGCTCACCGCACCGACCGGAGCAGCCAACTCCCTAGAGCTAGCTGAGGGCTACCGCTTTATTACGCGCATCCTCTCTGCTTCAATAGACATGGTTCTTGAGAACGCTGATGCAACGAGACCGGAGTTCACGCGTTTAATGACTCCAACTCGCAAGTTCTTCGGAGACAATCCAGATACCTATTACGACTACGCCCCGATCAAAGGGGCAAACCGTTA
>CAMDSG010000191.1 GCA_945907055.1 Bifidobacterium breve
GAGCTCCTCGCCTACTGCACGAACCTCGTCCTTGAAGAGTTGACGCAGTGGCTCTACTAGTTCAAAGGCCATATCCTCTGGGAGTCCGCCTACATTGTGATGACTCTTGATAACAGCGTTCTCCGCTCCACCCGACTCAACAATGTCTGGGTAGAGAGTTCCCTGAACGAGGTAAGCCGCGTCATCAAGGTCGCGCGCTGCCTCCTCGAAAATGCGAATAAAGAGTTCACCAATAATCTTGCGCTTGGTCTCTGGCTCAGTAACTCCAGCAAGAGCATTCAAAAAACGGTCAGCGGCCTTTACATGTATCAGCTCAATGTGGAACTGCGCCCTGAATGTCTCCTCAACCTGCTCCGCCTCGTTGAGTCGGAGGAGGCCAGTATCGACGAAGACACAAGTGAGTTGGTCGCCGATCGCTTTGTGCACAAGTGCCGCTGCGACTGCAGAGTCAACGCCACCTGAGAGACCACAGATAACACGCGCATCCCCCACCTGAGCACGAATCGCATCAACCTGCTGCTCAATGATTGACGTATTAGTCCATGTCGGGCGACAACCTGCGGCCTCATAGAGAAAACGCTTCAGTAGGTCTTGGCCGAAGGGAGAGTGCGCAACCTCTGGATGAAACTGCACACCAAAAAGAGAGCGCTCTCTATTCTCGAATGCCGCCGAAGGGGTCCCAGCGGTTGTTGCAGTTGTGATGAAACCAGGCGGAGCAGCAACTATCGAGTCGCCATGGCTCATCCAGACTTCTTGCTCAACTGGGAGATCAGAGAAGAGCAGCGTCGAGACCCCAGATGAAACTGTTAATCCAGCGCGTCCATACTCGCCGCTGCCTGTATGGGCTACCTCGCCACCGAGGTCACGGGCCATGAGCTGACCGCCGTAACAGATCCCAAGAATCGGAACTCCTGCGTCGTAGATCGCTGGGTCAATCGTAGGTGCACCATCCGCATAGACAGATGAAGGGCCGCCGGAGAAAATGATCGCCTTGGGCTTGCGCTCAAGCATCTCCGCCACAGGCATGCGCCTTGGAACGATCTCTGAGTAGACATGCGCCTCGCGAACACGCCGCGCAATTAACTGTGCATACTGCGCGCCGAAGTCGACAACGAGGACGGTGTCGTATCCGTACTCGTCGGTCACTGCTCTCTACCTACCGACCCATTCCGATTCCCTGGGCCCGCTGAAGGGACTTGCCCTCAGTTTGAAGCGCAGGTGCAACCATGACCTCGGCCTTCTGGAACTCCTTCACAGTCTCATAGCCAGTAGTGGCCATTGAGGTACGTAAGGCTCCAAAGAGATTGAGGGTTCCATCATTCTCATGTGCTGGTCCGAGAACAATCTCTTCCATCGTTGCTTTCTGGCCGGCGTAAATACGAGCACCGCGGGGAAGAGTTGGGTGGAATGTAGCCATTCCCCAGTGGTAACCGCGCCCGGGCGCCTCATGTGCACTCGCAAGGGGAGAACCGATCATCACAGCATCGGCACCACAGGCGATGGCCTTTGCGACATCTCCACCTGTTCTCATTCCACCATCAGCTATGACATGGACGTAAACGCCGGTCTCATCTAGGTGACGAATTCGAGCGCCTGCTGCATCCGCAATTGCTGTTGCCTGCGGAACGCCGATACCAAGAACTCCGCGACTTGTGCATGCATGCCCCGGGCCAACACCAACAAGTACACCGACTGCGCCGGTTCTCATCAAGTGCAGTGCGGTTGAGTAAGACGCACATCCACCAACGATTATCGGGAGATCAAACTCGCGAATGAACTTCTTCAAGTTCAGAGGCTGACGATCTGGGTGCTTAGAGACATGCTCTGCGGAGACCACAGTCCCTTGAATTACGAGAATGTCGAGCTCTGCCTCTAGGACAAAACTGGCGAACTGCTCAACACGCTGTGGCGTCAAAGACGCACATGCAACCGCACCCGCATCCTTGATCTCGCGAATACGCCGAACGATTAGCTCTTCTTTAACTGGCTCCATGTAGACCTGCTGCATACGGGCAGTGGCCTTCTCGGCATCGAGGTGAGAGATCTCCTCAAGAATTGAGTCTGTGTCCTCGTAACGGGTCCATAGACCCTCAAGGTTCAAACAGGCAACGCCACCAAGGCGGCCAATCTCAATTGCGGTTGCCGGAGATACGACTCCATCCATAGCGGATGCCATGAAGGGAAGGTCGAATGAGAAGGCGTCGAGATCCCAGGAGATGTCTACATCCTCAGGATCGCGCGTGCGCCGACTCGGCACAATTGCGATGTCGTCGAACCCATAGGCTCGACGACCAGATTTTCCGATCCCAATCTCAATCTCCACCGAGAGCACTCCCATCCGCCGGCTGAATTTTTAATCCTACTTCGCAGCACGGCTTCGCATCCGAGTCGTGCGAAGCATTCGCTATTGGCGAGGCTCGAGAATGGCTCCCTAAAACTCAGTCAAGGAGACCAACAGACCGGTGAGTACCCTGGCTGTCGCACCCCAGACAGTCTCATTCTCAAGCAAATAGAAGGACATATCGAACTCCTCTCCCCAGAGGTCCCATCGCTCTGAGTGCCACGTCTCAGGGTGAAGAAGCTCTGATAGCGCGACCGTAAATACTTTGTCTACCTCTCGAGGGTCAGGGAGAAAGGCTGGTCGCTCCGCAATAAACCCCACGAAGGGCGTGATCGCAAATGCCCCCTTGACCGTGCCGATGGTCGGCAACTCCGCAAGCACCTCGACTGTCTCAGGCCTAATCCCCACCTCCTCATGAGCCTCGCGCAATGCAGTCTCACGTAGGTTCGCATCATTAGAACTTCGATTCCCTCCGGGGAATGAAATCTCGCCCTTATGCGATGGAGCCGAGTCTGGGCGCTTCATAAGCACCAAGTGGGTCTCGCCATCCTCGGGGAAGAGCGCAACCAGCACTGCTGCTGGGCGAGCATCAACCAAAGCAGTTGGGACCCCAAGCGGGTGATCGAGCAGCATGCATCTCTCTCGGACCCAGACTGGGTCAAGGACCCGATCCTCGTCAGCGAGGTGGCTCCACGGGGCAGGACCCCCTTTGCGGGTACCCGCGGGTCTAGGAATTATCTGTTTTCCTCCACGGAGAGGCGGGGGGATGCTCACCGCTGGCAGACTAGCGACCCCCGAGCAGACCAGCCCACTAATACCAAAGGACCTCTCATGACTGCTTCTTACAACTTCGCCACAGCATG
Organism: Bifidobacterium breve; assembly: GCA_945907055.1. Classification (GTDB taxonomy): domain Bacteria; phylum Actinomycetota; class Acidimicrobiia; order IMCC26256; family IMCC26256; genus IMCC26256. The sequence continues at coordinate 3,205 of CAMDSG010000191.1, forward strand.
GGAGTCAATCTCGGATGCGACCCCGAACGCTCGTGCCTTGGTTCAGGGAGAGCGCAGCGTTACTTGGGCTGAGTTCGATGAACGCTCTGCGCGTCTTGCCGGTGCGCTTACATCGCTCGGAGTCAACGCAGGAGCGAAGGTCGCGTCATACCTCTACAACTCGAACGAATACCTCGAGGGCGTATTCGCAACTTGGAAACTTCGCGGTGCGCCGGTAAATGTCAATTACCGCTATCTCGAGGATGAACTCATCTACCTCCTTGATAACTCAGACGCAGAGGTTCTTCTATTCCATGGAGTACTCGGCACACACGTAGCGAGCGTCATGGATCGCGTCCA
>CAMDSG010000192.1 GCA_945907055.1 Bifidobacterium breve
GAGACTGCGTGCTTCGCACTTTCACTCTAAAATTCCTCCGGCTCGTTCTGGTGGTCCTCGTCGTAACATTCATTACCTTTGGGCTAACCAAGCTTCAGCCTGGCGACCCAGTATCAAAGATCATCCCCTTTGGGACAGCCCAGCAAAAAACCGAACTGCGCACAGACTTAGGTTTAGATAAGCCCTTTGTCGCTCAGTATGGAAAATGGTTAGGAAACTTTCTCCAAGGCGACTTTGGGAAGTACTACGACTCCAAACAGTCTGTGAACACAGTTCTCAAGACCTCTCTGCCTGTCTCCCTCGAGCTCATGCTCTACGCGCAGTTCTTTGCGCTACTCATAGCAATCCCGCTTGGCGTAACAACGGCGTATCGCGCTGGAAGTAAATACGATCGTGGCGCTAACGCGACAATGTTCGCGCTCCTCGCTCTCCCCAACTTCGTCGTCGCTCTCCTTCTCGCCATCTATGTGGGCGCCAAGTGGCAGCTACTCCCGACGCAGTCGAACGTGATTCCATTTCCGCTTAATCCGCTAGATAACTGGACCTACATGCTCATGCCGGTTGTGGCGTTGACCCTTGGGCAGATCGCTGTCTACATGCGATTGCTTCGCTCGGACATGATCGCGACCCTTCAAGAGGACTTCATCACGACCGCAAAGGCCAAGGGAATCCCCACACGCCGCATTCTTTGGCGCCATGCGCTCCGCCCGTCAAGCCTTACGCTCCTAACCGTCGCTGGCCTCAACGTCGGTGCGCTTATTGGTGGGGCCATCGTTGTGGAGAACGTCTTTGGGGTCCCTGGCCTTGGCAAGCGAATTACTGAAGCGATTCTGGCGAAGCAGTATCCGGCACTGCAGTCATACGTGGCGATCATTGCGATTCTCTACGTGACCATCAACTTCGCCATCGATATCCTCTACTCGGTCCTAGACCCACGAATTCGAAATGCGAGATCCGTTGCCTGATCACGGAGAAGAACTAATCCACTTAATGCACGACAGTGAGGCTCGGAGTGACGTCCCAGCAGACTCCGTAACTCAGCACTTTGCGGCCGTCTCTGCCGGCACTTTTAAGGCGAAGCGCAGAGGACTTCCGGTAGGGGCGTGGATCGCAATCGCATGGATGGCGATCCTTATCTTGGCTGCAGTTCTTGCTCCGGTGTTACCAATACCTGATCCAATTAACGACGCCAACCCACTCAAGGCAGCACAGGGACCAACTCTCGACCATATTTTCGGCCTTGATGGGAACGGTCGTGATGTCTTTTCTCGAATCATCTGGGGTGCTCGAAATAGCCTATTTATTGCCTTTGCCGCCGTCATCACTGGTTTCATAATCGGCGGAGCCTTAGGGCTCATATCGGGGTATTTCAAGGGCCGCATCGGCGGAGTACTCGGAGCATTAACCGACATTCTTTTAGCGTTCCCACAATTGGTACTCGCTCTTGCAGTGGTCTCCTTCTTGGGGCGAACCGTCTTCAACGTCACAATGGCGCTAGCGATCGTCTCGATCCCGATTCTTGCCCGCATCACTCGGGCCTCTGCGCTCTCATGGTCTGAACGTGATTTTGTAACCGCTGCGAGAGCACAAGGTGCAGGCCATGTCCGGACAATGCTGCGAGAGATACTCCCTAATGTTCTCCCCGCGATGCTCTCAATTGCTCTTCTTGGTATAGCTGTTGCAATTGTTGCTGAGGCGAGCCTCTCGTTGGTTGGTGCAGGCGTTAAACCAGACGTAACAACCTGGGGAAATGTCATCTTCTCTGGGCAGGCGTATATACGAGATGCCCCATCGATGGTTCTCTTTCCTTCGATGGTGATCTTCTTCACCGTCTACGCACTCAACTATCTAGGTGATGTATTAAGGGCTACCTTTGACGTTAGAGAGAGTGCACTGTGAGCGCTGCGAGTTTTGCGGAATCATCTGCTACTACCCCAGCGAGCGACGCTCCCTTGTTGGTAGTAAATGACCTGAAGACTTATTTCAAGACAGACCGAGGACTAGTTCGAGCTGTTGACGGAGTCTCTTTCACCCTCGATCGCGGTCGCACCCTAGGGGTAGTCGGCGAGTCAGGATCAGGTAAGACCGTTTTGGCTCGCTCCATCATGGGCCTTCTGCCCAAGCGTGATGTCGAGCGCAGCGGATCGGTGAAGTTTGAGGGCGTTGAGTTAGTTGGAGCGGATAACTCACTTATGGCCCAATACTGGGGCGATCAAATGGCGATGGTTTTCCAGGATCCGATGACCTCGCTCAACCCTGTGATGAGGATCGGCAAGCAGATCACTGAGGGGCTTCGACAGCATCTCGACATCTCTAAAGACCACGCCAACCAGACCGCTCTCGCTTTGCTCTCATCGGTGGGAATACCTGAGCCTGAGCGACGTCTTCGCCAGTATCCCCACGAGATGTCCGGGGGAATGCGTCAACGCGTAATGATCGCTATCGCAATTGCTTGCGGCCCGAAACTTCTCTTCGCAGATGAACCAACTACTGCGCTTGATGTAACGGTACAGGCCCAGATCCTTGACCTCCTTCAGACTCAGCAACGTGACCGCTACATGGCGATGATTCTCGTAACACATGACCTCGGTGTGGTTGCCGGGCGCACCGACGAGATTGCTGTTATGTATGCCGGCAAGATCGTAGAGAAGGCCCCCACAAAGGTTCTCTTCTCTAATCTGCGCCATCCCTATACCGAGGCTCTCTTGTCGTCGATCCCCAAGATCAGCGACCCGAGCCACACCCGCTTGAAGACCATCGGCGGGCGACCACCAAACCTCATCAATCCTCCAACAGGCTGCAAGTTCAGTCCGCGTTGTGCGTATGCCACTGATAAATGCCGCACTGAAGAACCGCCACTCTCCGCTCCAGACTCTGACGGCCACCAATTCAGTTGCTGGTTCCCTGTGGAGCTAAGCGCCAAACAGACTTCAGGGGTGCGCTGATATGGCTGGTACAGGAAAAACACATCTCTCGCAGGGCGAGACCGTCCTGCGCATTGAAGACTTATTTGTTGAGTTCCCTGTAGGGCGCTCAGGGCTCAAGGTAAGTGCCGTTGCAGGAATCAGTATTGATGTTCGCGAGGGCGAGACACTTGGACTCGTCGGAGAGTCCGGCTGTGGAAAATCAACACTCGGCAAGGCGATCATGCAGATCGTTAGAGCCAACTCTGGTCATGTCATGTTCGGAGATATAGACCTAATGACACTCCAGGGCGAGGAACTGCGCCAGACGCGGCCTCGACTTCAGATGATTTTCCAAGACCCCATCTCATCGCTCAATCCACGTAGGCGAGTCGGAAAGATCGTGCGCGAGGGTCTCGATATCTGGAAGATCGGCGATGAGGCGAGCCGCCAGGCCAAGGTGCTTGAGGTCTTAGAGGTTGTAGGAATAGATGCAGAGGCAGCGATTGGTCGCAGGCCGCATGAGTTCTCTGGCGGTCAGTGCCAGCGCATCTCGATTGCTCGCG
>CAMDSG010000193.1 GCA_945907055.1 Bifidobacterium breve
GTTCGCTGGTTCAGATAACGGCAGAGGCGATGGCTAATAAAAGCGGAGGATTTGTAACAGGTGAGTACCTCAATAGGAGTTTCATTCAGGGATCTCGCGGTTGGGGATTCATCGGCTCCCTTAGTAATTGAAGGGGTTGGTCGTACCCACTTTGTCCGTTATGCAGGTGCCTCTGGTGACTTCAACCCGATGCATCACGACGACGCCATGGCCCAGCAGTATGGGAACCCGTCAGTATTTGGTCACGGGATGCTGACCGCGGGTATCGCCGCTAGGTCAGTAAAAGACTGGTTCGGCCCCACAGCACTGCGCCAGCTCGATGTTCGCTTCGCAAAGCAGGTCTGGCCAGGAGAGACCCTTACCTCAACGGCGACTGTTTCTTCTCTTAGCACTGATGAGGTTTCAGGCGAGGGCCGCGTTGATCTAACGCTGAGTGTTGTGAATGCAGACGGCGAAGAAAAATTGAGCGGCACTGCAACCGTCGCTGTAGCGCAGTAACAAATACGTATTTTTTGAGGCCAAGTTCTTTAGTGGCCAATTTTCATAGCCAAGAAGACTTTTAATTAACTAACTAAAATATTCAACGGAACGAAAAGGAGTAATCAATGGGTTTACTTGATGGAAGAGTCGCGGTAATCACCGGTTCAGGTAGAGGAATTGGTCGAGAGTTTGCGCTCTCAATGGCGAGCCAGGGTGCGAGCGTCGTTATCAACGATGTTGGGGTAAGCCTCGATGGACAGGGGAGCGAAGAGGATCCAGCAGCGCAGACCTGCCGCGACATCGAGGCACTCGGCGGTAAGGCAGTTCCGTCGTATGACTCGGTCGCCGATTTTGCTGGAGCGGGGCGCATCATCCAGACCGCTGTTGAGAACTTCGGGAAGATTGACATTCTCGTTAACAACGCCGGCATCGTTCGCGACCGATCACTTCTCAAGATGACCCCTGAGGACTTCGATGCAGTCGTCAAGGTGCACATGTACGGAACCTTCAACACTGCGCGTCATGCTGCAGAACTGATGAAGGAGCAGGGTTACGGGCGCATCATCAACATCACCTCGCAGGCCGGGCTACGCGGAAACTTTGGGCAGACAAACTATGGAGCCGCTAAGGCAGCGATCATGGGGATGACATTCGTATGGTCTATTGAGCTCGGTAAGTACGGCATCACAGTGAACGCAATGTCTCCTGCTGGTGCCACGCGCATGACCGAGGCACTATTCGCACGCACAGGCGAGGCGCCTCCACCCGAGGCAAACCCTGCCCTCAACGCGCCGATGGTTACCTGGCTCGCATCAGAGGAGGCGGCTCACGTCAATGGACAGATTCTTGGGCGTACAGACTTTGCATACACGATCTACCGCCACCCAATGCAGATTGGTTACATGTACCGCGAGGGTGGATGGGATGTCGAGGGTGTCTCTGAGAACTTCAACAAGATATTCGCTCAACAACTACAGCATGTTGGCCTAGCAATGCCGGGTGGTATGGAGTTTCCAAAGTAGGGATCTCAAAGTGGGTACTCGACGACGGGGTTGATTTGAATGGTGAGTGAATCGCGTGACGGAGTACTCGCCCCGCATCGCAGAGCAACGACCATTGGCTTGCTCTTAGTCATCACGCTTGTTGGGTTTGAGGCGCTTGCTATTGCAACAGTGATGCCCAAGGTGAGTCGCGATCTAAATGGAATCTCACTCTACGGATGGGTCTTCAGTGCGTTCTTACTTGCACAACTTGTTGGGATTGTCGTTGCAGGTACATCGGCTGACCGCTATGGACCAGAGCGCCCTTTCTTAATTGGGTTGGTGCTTCTGGCGCTAGGGCTCATCATCGGTGCTTTGGCTCCGAGCATGGAGGTGCTTGTTGGTGCACGTGCGATCCAAGGACTAGGTGCCGGAGTCATCCCTGCTGTTGCATACGTAGTTATTGGGCGCGCATATCCAACGCAGATGCAGCCACGGATGTTTGCGATGCTCTCAACAGCTTGGGTAGTCCCGAGCCTCATGGGTCCTGCAATTGCAGCAGTCATCGCATCGGCGTTTGGGTGGCGCTGGGTATTCGCAGGGATTATTCCGATCGTTGCCATTGCAGCGCTTCTTGCAGCGCCTCCGATGCGAAGGCTCCCGCCAACGGTTAGGTCACCGGATGCAGAGCCGCCCGCATCACTTGCAGGTGCGATTCAGGTGGCCCTAGGGAGTGGGCTATTCCTCGCTGGGCTCCTCGCTCATAATTTGTTTGCACTCATTGCTCTATGTGCGATCGGTGGAGCAATAGCGGTCAACGCTTTGAGAAAGCTTGTTCCTACGGGAACGCTGCGGGCTCTGCCCGGTATTCCCGCAGCGGTGCTCTCTCGCGGGCTGCTCACGTTCGCATTCTTCGGGGTAGATGCATTTATAACGCTTGCAGTAGAGGAGGTTCGAGGGGGATCTGTAGCGATGGGGGGCTTTGCTCTGACCGTCGGCGCTCTCTGCTGGACGACTGGCTCGTGGATACAGTCCCATTACGTGCAGCGCCTGCATCCGCCGCTCTTAGTGCGCGCTGGTTTCGCAACCATTGGAGTCGCGATTCTGCTTTTCTGTATTGCAGTATCGACATCGGTATCGGTCTTCATGTTTGCAGTTGCTTGGGGGGTTGGTGGATTCGGAATGGGGTTCGCATACGCTCCAATTAGTCTTGTTGTTCTTGGCGGCGCAGAGAAGGGGAGCGAGGGTAGGTCTTCATCTGCGCTTCAACTTGCTGACGTACTTGGCTGCGCAATTGGGATTGGTATCGGCGGGGCGCTCGTGGCATTCGGTGAGAGATCAGGATGGAGTCCATCGAGCGGATTAGTCATTAATGCATGCATAGACCTGTTAGCGGTGGTCGCAGGAGTATCGATAGCGTCGCGCTTACGGACTCCACCTCTCGGTGCGCAGATTAAGGCGCCATGAACTCACGAGAATCTGATTCGGCCTCTCGGATCGTTGCTCTGCTCAACTCGGAGTCTGGGGCTGGTGGAGACGCTCTGCGCGACCCCGACCGATTCAAAGATTTCTGTACATCCTTAGAGATTGATCAGGCTGAGTTAAAGGTTGACGAGACACTCTTGGCAATTATGCGTGATCTGCGCGCTGCAGTCGCTAACTGTATTGAGGAGCCTTCATCGAAGAGTTCGCAAGCGCTTGAGCACATAAGCGTGAGGGCTCAAATCGTTCTGCGCTTGGACGATAAAGGTATGCCGAGGCTCTCTAGCGCGGCTGCTGGTTCGGCGAGTATTCCTGCTCTCTTCGTTCTCGTAGTCGCCGCCCTATCTGAAGATGGAGCATGGAGTCGGATTCGAGTCTGCGATGCGCCAGAGTGCAGCACGGCGTTCTTTGACTCAACGCGTAGCCGCACCCGGCGCTGGTGCAGTATGGCAACGTGTGGGAATAGAGCAAAAGTCTCCGAACACCGCCAGAGGCAAGGCA
>CAMDSG010000194.1 GCA_945907055.1 Bifidobacterium breve
CCAAGCGTCATGGTGCACGCATTGTGGTGAGTGGTGATCTTCACCACGAGCCTAACCAGACTTTAAAACAGCTTCGCGAGTGGCAGGCCTATGGCATTACACACATCCTCGATGTTCGCGGCGAATACTCGGACATCAAGTTTGTTGCCAAGCATGCACCCGAGATCACTTATATCGAGTGTGGCACGCATGACAATGGCGGACACCAGGATGCTGCATGGTTTGATCGTGCTCTCAAGGGAGTGGGGGATGCACTCTTCGACAAGAATTCGGTAATTCTCATAAATTGCCATATGGGCGTGTCAAGAGCGCCGAGCGGCTCCGTGCGCCTTCTTTTGGCCCAGGGCTACGACCTGCTCCCCGTACTTGATGCCATCCGTAAAGCACGCCCCATAGCTGCGATCCTCTACGCAGAGGATGCAGTGGATCACTGGCTTGCTAACGAGAGTGTCGAGGTCAGACGCGATGCACGTCGTACGGTTCGGGCTTGGCATGACGAGAACCCTGTAGATTTAGGTTGGATCATTAGCCGAATACGCCAAGTCGAGCACAACTGATGAAGAACGACTTATCATTCATTCGCATAACGGATCATCCTCTACGCACTTCGAAGGGAATCTGAAATGGTTAACGTTCGGCGACAAGATTCTCTTCCTGGGCATTTTCAACGGGCTCAGGATGAGCTCCTCAGCGGAGATCTAAAGAAAGCGATAAGCAGCTTCCAGGGTCTTATTCGAGACTGGAGTATTCACCAAGGTGTAGATGGTGAATCAACTCAAGAATGTCGCTACTGCCTAGGCGAAGCCCTCATAAAAGACGACCAGTGGAATGAAGCAGAGTTAGTGCTGGCGGCTTTGCTAGTCGACCGCGTTCGGCTCCTCGGTCCAGAGGATCTGCTCTCTATCACCACTAGGAGGCTCTACGCGGTTGCAGCAGCGCATGGCGGGCCATCAAAATTCGTCTCTGAATCAATCGACTCCGCCAGCGCATCTGACACAACTCAGTCAATTGATATTCACCTTATCCAGCTAAATCGATCGAGGTTTATAGCTGTCGGCACCGACATCGCTGACCAACGAGTTGTGGAGATACGCGGAACGAAGGCACTACGGGTGCAAGCAACTAACCCGGCGGAGAAGATTCGCGAAGCTCTAAGCGACGAAAACTTTTTCATTAGAGAGGTAAGCGTCTACAAGACCCCCGATGTAACCGAGAGCAGCCCCATTGAGCAAACACAAGATGAAACCGAGAGTTCCTTGAGTACACCGGACCAAATTCCACAAGCAAACTGGTGGCGAAGATTTCTTGCTGCACGACTTAGGGCCTCAGCGGCGAGAATTCGATCTCGACGTGATCGGAAGGCTCAGAAGCGCTCCTAGCCACACCCCATTACTTCAAAAATCAAAGGGACCTCATGACATCACTTCGCTTCGTTACCTGGAACTTTAATTTATTTAACCCAAATAGATTCGAAGACAAGGTCGCATTGCTAAAACGGCTTCAACCAGATGTGGTGGCTCTGCAGGAGATCACGAGTGATGTTGCAGCCCAACTTCTGCAGAGATTTTCAGGATCAACGTTGATACAGGGTTTAGCAAACAGTGGATGGAAGGCTCCAAAGGCAAATGGTGCCGCATTGCTTCTGCGCGAAGGTATTGAAATTCTAGATTCATCCATTCCAGCGTTGATCGGTCCGGAGAGTTCGCTAGGTGCAGACGACGCAGTCCCGGAGCAGACATTCGTTGCTGCGAAAATAGCAATAGGAGGAAGTGAGTTCTTCGTGGCCTCTGCCCACCCGATGAATGCAGCAGGAAACGGCGCCGAGCGTGAGCGAAAGGTTTCTCGCAAATTAAAGACCTATGCCGCAATTGAGCAATGGGTTGGCGTCAACAAACCGGTAGTTCTTGGCATGGATGCAAATGCATGGATCGATTCTGGATCCTCTCAGTCTGGTTCACCATTCGATGAGCCAGAGTTCTATGGCGATCAGCAGGAGATCATGCATTTCTTCCTCGACGAACCGGCTCGTCATGGAATGGTTGATGCATTTAGATCATGGCTCAACGCTCATCCTGAAGAACTTGCCGCAATCAAGGTGCGCAGACCAAAAGGACCTCTCGCAACAACCTACGTCCGAGGCGGTAATTATCCAGTAGCAGACCGCTTCGATGTGGTGATGATTTCAGAGGGCTTTACCGTCACGTCAATTGAGCATGGCTACGAGGACTCGCTCGCTGCTGGTTCCGATCACGGTTATGTACTCTGCGACCTCGAACTCGGTTAACGGTCGCAACTCAGAACTGATGCACCAGCAAACTACGGAGCAACAACCACTACGCGGTCTCGTCGTAGAAGGTCTTCCAGTCAATGTCAGGGATCGCTTCTCCGGTTAACGATCGTGTAAGTAATGCCTGAGCTCGCCCCACGCTCTCTAGAGCGTTGGCGCACTGATCCCTGATAGCGGTCGATGCACCAAGGACCTGGTTTGCGCCTTCCTCAATATTGGCGAGATGAGCCTCAAGTTTGAAGACATTATTGAGATCGCGTATCAGACGCTTCGCAATCATTGCGATTCGATCAGCCTCGTATTTTTCTTCGGATGAGAGTATTGCTAGCGCACGTGCGACAGAGTAAGCAGCAAAGAGATTTGTCCAGTCGCCTTCTTCTCGATTTACGAGCACAATAAACCCGGGAATCTCTGGCTGGAAGAGGATGCCATCCACATTCTTGCGGATTGAAGTGTGCGCGATGCTCGCGTCCGAAATAAAAATTGTTACATCTGCCTCGCGATTAATGAGCGCAGTGAGATTCTGACCGTAGGCAGTCTTCTCTGACTTCTTCGTTACGTTCTTTGACTCGTCAAGAATGGTTGGGTCGCCAAAATCGACGCTCTTGTCCCACTTCGATTCAATTACCACTCTGCAATTCTCCGAGCCATTTATTGCTGCGACAAGGTCCCCTACTTTGCGCCTCGGAATAACGCCGATCGTCTCTCCGGTAAGCGAGACTGTGTCGCTCCATTTACGCTCGTCAATAAAGTCTTGTAGGACTGATGCGATGTCGGCCTCAACAATTGCACCCTTACCCGCGTACTTCTCTTTCAGGGTGCGAATTGTATAGAGCGCCTTCAGTTCCTCTAAGCGAAGATCCAACTCGACTTCGGCTGATGCCAGGAACGCGCCGATCCGCTCTACGGATAGTGCGTAGCAACCAAGAGTTAAAGCGCGCTCAAAGGTCGCGTCGTACTCCGTCGCTTTTCGAGCTTTGAAGAATTCGTAGATGAACTCATTCTCGAGAATGAACTCGCCGGTGAATTCCACACGCTTCGGGTCTGATCCCAACTTTATGAAGTTCTTAGCCATGCCCCTGCCACCTTTGTTTGGATGATCTCTGAGCTGCAATTGCTAACAGACCCAAGTGCTCCCGTTCCACTTTC
>CAMDSG010000195.1 GCA_945907055.1 Bifidobacterium breve
CGCTAGATCGGGCTCTGGGAATACACCAACTGCGGAGTAGGAGAGAGTAAAACTCTAAGAAGTAATCGGGCTAAACACTAAGGGCCCGAGACATGGAGGATAAATATAGGTACGCTCCAACCTGCTCCAATAAGTAGCTAGTTGAGAATCAAAACGCTTTCTAACTAAACCGGGGGGAAACATGGAAGCAACGCCAAGCCAGCCTAAAAAGAACGGTCTTCGTCGCTATGCACCTTTCATTGCGGGGATAGTCGTTATTGCGCTCATTGTGGTGCTCACAAAGGGCAACGGCTCCGGGGATGAAGGAGACACCCAGCCCGCAGATCAGGGAGCACGCTCTAATATCGCGCTCATAAAAGCCGGTCCTATGACCCCGGACAAGGCAAAATTAGAGGGCAAAACAGTTGACTTTGGAGACAATTGCGATGTCTCTACAGGGCGAGTCAAGCTCCCAACCGTCTACGCACCGTCGTGCGTTGAGCCCTTCCAGGGAGACAACGGCGGGGCAACATCTCAGGGAGTCACAGCCACATCTATCAAAGTTGTGGCTTACGTTGGAGACCCGAAAAAAGATCCTCTGCAGGCTGCGCTCGTAAAGGGCGCTGGCTCTGATGTAGATGCCGGTCTAACTAGAGAGACCCTAAAGGGTTGGGTCGACATGATGAGCGAGTACACAGAGTTGTACGGACGCTCTGTCGATCTTGAGTTCTTTTCGGGGACTGGTGCGCCGAGCGATCCAGTCGCAGCGAAGGCGGACGCCAAGGCCATCATTGATAAAAAGCCATTCGCTGTATTTAGCGGCCCAAACCAGACAGATGCGTTTGCGGATGAGTTAACCGCAGCAAAGATTGTCTGTCTAGGTTGCGCGACTGCTACCGGGCAGACCTTTACCCGTGAACGATCTCCTTACCTCTGGACAGTTGGACCGCTCCCAGAGCAAGCAAGTGCACTCGCCGCGGAGATGATCGGGAATCTTTTTGCAGGCAAGAAAGCAATCTGGGCAGGAGATGCTGTAACAAAAACTAAGACACGCGTATTCGGTGCTGTCCACTATGACACTCCAGCAGGGCAGCAACGCGACGCATGGAAGACTTTTAGAGCTGAGGCAAAGAAGCACGGCGTGAAAATTTCTTCAGACATTCAGTACTACCTCGATCTTGCACGAGCACAGGAGAACGCTCGTACCATCATTGCCAAGCTAAAAGCAGCGAATGTCACCTCTGTCATCTTCTACGGTGACCCGCTTACTCCTCTGTCTCTGACTAAGGAAGCAACCGCTCAGGACTACCACCCTGAGTGGATTCTTGGCCCAACTGTTTATGCAGACACAGCCGTATTTGGTCGCATCTACGACCAAGAGCAGTGGAAGCACGCGTTCGGGCTGTCCTTGATCCCTGCACGCACTAGTAAAGAATTATCTGGTGCTTATCAACAGTGGGTTTGGCAGTATGGAACTCCGCCACCTAGCAACAACGTTGCAGTAATTGCAGGTGCACCAGGAATGTTCTTCGCTGGAGTGAACCTTGCCGGTGAAAACCTGACCCCATTTACTTTCAGAGATGGATTATTTAGGGCCGGAGTACAAGGGGGAAATCCCCTTAGTCCAGTCAACTCACGCGGACGTCATGGAATTTGGCCAGGTATTGGTGAGGACCTTGGTGGGTCTGATGACGCGACTTTGGTGTGGTGGAACCCATTAGTAAAGGGAGAGGATGAAATCGGCAATGCCGGAACCGGCCTCTACGAGTATGTAGGGGGTGGAAAGCGTTTTCTATCTGGAGAATGGCCAACGACTGACCCGGGACTCTTTGACCCAACCAAGTCAGTAACCATTTACAAAACGATCCCCGCAGATATGAAGCCCCCCTCTTACCCTTCTCCGGCACCTAAAAAATAGTGCAGCAGAATTTCATCGCATAAAAATAGTAGTAGCGCTTTAGGAGTCCGGGCTCACGGCAACCCAGCCTGAGTCCGGCTCCCATTGCCTGATTACTCGAGCAGGGTTTCCTACCGCAACGCATCTGTCCGGGATTACACCGGTAACGACCGAGCCGGCACCGATTACAACGTGCTCTCCGATGTGGGCACCTGGAAGAACAATCGTCCCGTGCCCTAGCCATGAGCCTGCTCCGATCCATACAGGGCGCGGTGGGGCAAATTGATGACCAATCGCCGCATCGAGACTCTCATAGCCATGATTCGCGTCAGTGATGTAGACGTTGTGCCCTGTGAAAACATTCTCACCAATCGTGATTGATTCATGCGCCACGATTCCACTCCCGCGCCCGATGAGAACTCCATCTTCGATGCGCAGAATTACATCATGGGCAAGAACTTGATCTGGCGCAACGCCACAGGAGATCGAGCAATGCGGCCCGATGATCACCCGATTACCGAGATGCATATATTTCTCACCGTAGAGGGCAATGAGTGGGAAGAGGATCGCACTCGCTTCACCGAAATGGCCGAAGCGTGCCGCTCGTCGACTTGCCGTACCGATGGTTCCGAGTCGGCAGATGCGCTCCCAGAGCGAGCCAATTACATCGCTGGCACGTCTTGAGGGCTTGTGTGGGTATCTCGCATCGGGCATGGCGAAGCATCGTAGTGGGGGGTCCTTGCAGTTCGCCTCTGCAGCGGCCACGATGGACCCTGTGACTCGCCCCCAGACCCCGTATCTGAGACCCCTAATTTCGCTAGCGATCTTGGCTGTGAGTCTTGGGCTCGCCCTGAGTGCCTGCACTACCGGCGGAGGCGCGACTCCCTCTGCTAGTGGCTCTGACCTATACGCAGCTAACTGTGCACGCTGCCACGGGTCCCAGGGTGAGGGCATAATTGGCCCATCGCTCGCGGGCGTTGCCCAGACTTTCCCTGAAGAAGATGGACAGATCGCCTTTGTCTCGAACGGTGGAGGAGGAATGCCGAGGTTCTCTGCTTCTCTCTCTAAGGCTGACATTAAGGCCATCGTTGAGTACACGCGCTCAACCTTTAAATAGATATCTATATAGATTCGGGAAGAACAGGAGCTTTGATGACAGAGAGAGACAGTCACCAATCTGCAGACCAAAAAGCGAGCAGTGAAGAACCTCCGCGCGGTCTAGCAGCGCTTCGCGCTTGGCGGTTAGGGATGCCCCGGTTGGGGCTGCTTCAGCCGAGTGCCGAGCCCTCCCCGCGCACCGATGTTGGGGTTGTATCCCCCCGACCACAGCCCCCCGCCAAACCCCAGCCGCGAGATTCTCAGAGAGTCCGGGTCTACCGCGCTGAGACGCCCCTCAAGGGCCGTCAGTTCCAGACAATCGAGCAGTGTGAGGATTTCTGCGAAAGCGTCGTAGGGACGCTCTGGTGGCTCAACAGGTTCCCTGAACTCGGCCTTGAGAGGATCCCGCACCTTCGAGATGGGCGCGGGGCGCGTCAGGCCTTTTAC
>CAMDSG010000196.1 GCA_945907055.1 Bifidobacterium breve
GCTTCGAGGGTCATTCGGGACTCCTCGACAGCCATCGAGGTCAGCCTTGGAGCGCGGCATTCGCGAGATAATGCTGTCGAGTCCTAGATCTCCGATAATCGTTCGCGGTGGAACATTGCGGCTACGTGCAGCCTCTTCGCGCCAAGCACAGAGTGTTTGAGCAACTCGGGCACGGTCTCCGCGAAGAGCGCGGGAGCCACGTACGCGCCACCAAGCGTTATTCACATCAGCTTGTTCCGGAGGCGTGCGTGATGCCTCGCACTCGTCGAGTGCCCAGCCCCATCGCTCCTCACCAATTTCACTGCGCAATTCATCCGCCAAGGCATGCAGATGTGCGACATCAGATGCCGCGTAGAGGCGTGCCGACTCGCGCAGTGGGCGTGCAGTCCAATCCGTTAGTCGATCACCTTTCTCAATTACAACATTCAAATGGCGCTTACATAGGGAGAGAAGAGATTGGTTCCCAGCGCCTGCGAATGCAGCAGCAATCTGAGTGTCAATTAGAGCGGAGGGAAGCGTTCCAACCTCGCGACGCATGATCTCTAAATCCTGACGCGCAGCGTGCGCAAGCATTATCCCGGGGCCGTTAAATACCGTCGCGAGCCGCGAGACGTCGCAGGCAAGTGGATCGATGAGCCAAATCTGAGATCCGTCTGAGATTTGAAGAAGAGCGAGCGTTGGCCAGTAGGACCGTTCGCCCTGGAACTCGGTATCAAGTGCGTAACGCTCACATTTGAGGAGTTGCTCGACGGCTAGGTCAAGGGCTGCGTCTGAGTCGACCCAAATAGGTTCGGGTCTAACGCCCGGCTCGTTAACAAGATTCATTCTCGCACCGTAATGGCAACTCCCTAGGGAGAGTGGACCTAACGGCGGATTGTCTCTCTCGGATATGGGCGCCTCCTTACCCAACAATCCACAGAAACTGGGCCTTTGAGTGTTAGTTTCAGGCTGTTCTGAGACTCAGAAACATCACAGCTATTCCAGGAGGCCAAGGCCCATGACGCTTGCAAACTCAATCGAACTCTTTACCAACGCTGGAGTCCAATGGCTCTTTCGCTACATCCACGTAGTTGTTGGTATCGCATGGATCGGATTGCTCTACTACTTCAACTTCGTGCAGGTGCCTGCCTTTGGTGAGATGGAGGCGGCGGCTCGCAATAATGCCATTGACAAACTCGCAAGTCGCGCACTCTGGTGGTTCCGTTGGGCAGCGGTCGCTACCGTGGTAAGCGGGTTAGCACTACTTGCAGTCCAGCAGAATGACTCTGCGTACTTCAAGAGCCCGGCTGGTATAGCGATCTCAACAAGTGTTCTTCTTGCCCTAACGATGTTCGTGAATGTTTGGGGAATCATCTGGAGAAACCAGAAGATTGTTATCGCTAACGCCCGCAACGTACAAGCAGGTGGCGAGGCAGACCCGGCGGCCGCTGGTGCAGGGCGAGCAGCGCTGCTTGCTTCACGCCAGAATGCCATCTACTCGCTCCCAATGCTTGCCCTCATGGTGGGTACAGGGCACTTTGCTTACACGAAGGGCGTAGTGCTGACAGGTGGAGAGCGCGGCACATACTGGGCTGTAACGGGAGTGATCTGGATTCTCTTCGAGCTCAACGCATTGGGCGTCTTCGGCAAGGGACCAGGCAAGACGCGCCTTATGTACGACACACACCGCAACGCAATCATTACCGGTTGTGTCTACCTAGTGGCTCAGTTAGCAATCTTCAAGTACCTGCTGAGTTAAAAGTTTCACATATCACTTATAGCTTTAATGGCGATCAGATTTTGCCAATTTAAGACTTGTTGCGTGCGGCGCTCGGCGATATCGCCCGGGCGCCGTCTCGCGTGCGCAGCGATACGGCGCGTCATCCTGAGCCTTGATTAATAGATCTATTTAACGCAGGCGCCAATCGATGCGCTGCCCTGACTCAAAGGTGCGCTGCCCCTCGGCGAGTGATTCTGCGTTTGTGCCGAGACCGACATACGCATACCCTAGACGTAGCGCTTGGCTCGGCCCCATCTCGCGCGCCGCCCAGATTGATCTAACCGTTCCCTGAATCGCTAGGGGAGGTTGGGAGGCGATGATGCGCGCTGCCCAGTCGGCACGTTCGTGGAGTTCGGCCCCAGGGACAACCTCGCTCACCATCCCGACCTCAAGCGCTCGTGCGGCAGAGAGGCGCTCATAATTGCCAAGCAACGACATGCGCATGATGTCGCCGAATGGAGTGATGCCGGACATGTGCATTGGCTCGAAGGCTGCGGTCATTCCGTAGGTGACGTGTGGGTCGAAGAATGTCGCGTGGTCGGCAGCGATAATGAACTCAACCTCGCCGAGCATGTAGAAGGCGCCTCCACATGCCATTCCGTTTACCGCCGCGATGACCGGCTTCCAGAGGTCGCAAGATTTGGGGCCAATATTGTCGCCTGGGTCGTTGAACATGAACGGTGTTTGATCGCCAGCACCGATTGCATCTTCGTCATTCGAGGCAACGCTCTCAGAACCCATCTGCTCGGTTCTGTCAATGCCGGTGCAGAACGCTCTATCGCCGGCGCCTGTTAGAACAATGCATCTAACGTCATCGTGGCGACGAAGGCCACGCCAGAGACTCTTGAGCTCTCGCTGCATTGTGTTGTTGAACGCATTGAGTCGATCTGGTCGGTTGAGCGTGACCCAAGCAACGCCATCGCGTTCTTCGTACCCGAGGGTCTCAAAATCTGTATTCACGGCTGACTCCGGTTCTGCTCTTGCTTGCTGGCGGGTCTCTCTCGTCTGGTTTGCTCTGTCTAGCGCCTCTGGAGCATAAGGCTCGAGGGGTACAGGTTGGCTGCTATTCGCCGGTGAAACTCGCAGAGTGGGGTTCGTTGATGGCGGGGCTACTCGTCCTCAGTTTGGGGGAGGCCGGCACGTAGCTCGATCGCCTTGAGGGCGAGGCGCTGAGTGGTGCGTTTATGCAAGTACTCGACGACGCGCGTGAATAGGGGATAAAGGCTATGAGCAGCGCTATCCGCGTTGGATCGAAACTCAACAAACTCCTCAGGGGTAAGCGACGTTGGATACTGCCCCGAGAAGATCTCAACCACCTGAGACTGCATACTCTCGACGCCATCGACATAGATACGTGCGAGCTCAATGAGGATCGGGTTAGGGATACCGAGGCGGCTTAGTTCTCCGACAGCGCGAATCATGTCGAGGTCGTTGGCGTCGTAAGTACTCTGCCCAAACTCTGCTGGGTCCCTCAGTAAGCGCTCGCTTCGAAGAACCACAACGGTCTTCTCGTTGATTCCGCTCTTCTGAATGAGTTCCTCGAGGGTATACGAGACCCCGATGTCGCCTGCGAATACCTCCTCTACGAGATCGACCCCTCGATCTGCATCGAGTAATGCTCGAATGGCCGCGAGCGAGAATCGCTTG
>CAMDSG010000197.1 GCA_945907055.1 Bifidobacterium breve
TCTTTGTTGCCCGGATTTAAATGACTACGAATTAGATAGTGATGATGCTACGGATGACGGGCTAGGACCAGCTGATCTGGCGAGCGCATCCGGGAGCGCCTTGGCGTGGAGCACAGTAAGTGAACGAGTCGCACGACTCAGAGTTACATATAAAAGGCGCAGCCCTGAGAGATCCGCCCCAACCAGGTCTGCGGGCTCAACGACTACAACATGATCGAACTCAAGACCCTTGGCGGCGGTTGGGCTCACGATTGCTATTGGCGCATCGAGTACCTCAGGAACATCCGCAACAGCACCAAGGTCAATCAAAGCATCCGCAAGATCTGCACGCATCATGCGCGGAGCAATCACGGCAACACTCCCGCCGCGTGCCGCAGCGACGCGAGTCTCTGCAACGGCATCAGCAAAGACATCTTGGGTGCTAATAATTCGCGGATTCTCTCCGCTAGAGCGCACTGCTTTAGTTGGCTTAACGTCTGGTGCCACTACTGCGAGCAAGCGATTCGCTAGCTCCATAATCTCAGCCGGGGTTCGGTAATTAACAGAGAGCGTTACAAGGCGCGACTCCTCGCGCTGCACTAGCAACTTCAAGACCGCTTCCCATCCACTTGCAGCACCCGCGCGGCTTGCCTGCCCAAAATCTCCGACCAGCGTCATCGATCCATTTGGAGCGCGACGAGCGAGCATGCGCCACTGCATTGGCGTGAGATCTTGAGCCTCATCGACAATTACATGCCCAAAGGTCCTCAACTCTGGCACCTCGATGACTCCACCGACATCGCTATCACCGCGATAGCGCGCCACTACGTCTGCCGCGTTCGTGTAGTTGTCCAACCCGTGCTCAGAGATCACGGTTGTAGCGGCCTCGAGCATCTCGCGATCCTCTGCGCCTCGCCTCCGCGAGATCCGAGGAAACGCCAACTCAACCGGGCCTACCAAAGCATCAGCCTCATCCACTAGCGCAACATCAGCTTCACTCCAACGCACTGCGCGCAGATTTAAAGAGCGAGCCCGGAGAAGGAGGTACTGCTCGTGCTCGGTCAGTACTCCCTCTCCAGCCGAGCGCACCAAGGGCTCAAATGAAAAGAGATCGTGAACCAACTCTGCGCCAGTTATCACGGGCCAGATGCGATCTAGAAGCATCCGCACCTCTGGGAGGCGTCGAATGCGGCGCCGTATGTTGCTCTCCCACTCTCTAGGAGCAGCCTCGCCGCGCGCTAGCGCCGCAGCGATCGCAGCATCATGCCCAGAGTCGTCATCAAGATCCGAGTCGTCATGGCTCATTACACCATCGTGGGCCGCTATCAAGGCTGTGCGGTAACGAGCGTAGAGGTTGTCCATAATTGAACGCTCCACCGCTAGACGTTTTGCATTATGCGCTCCGCGCCTTCTCCGAATGCGATCGAGGATTGCCGCAACTTTGCCGCGCCTGATAACAAGGCGAAGGCCATCGATGGTCATAAGCGTGTCGCTCCTTGGAGCACGCTCACGATCGCTTAGAGCACGTGCGAGTACTTGAGCCATTCGCTGATCACCCTTGAGCGCCGATGCCTCGTAGGACTCCTCTTGCTCAAGGCGAAGGCTTGGCTTCAATCCGCCGATCGTGGCGAGTTGTACTTCGTGCTCCCCAAGCGATGGCAGCACCTGCTCTATATAGCGGAGGAAGACCGAGCTCGGGCCAACGACAAGAACTCCCTGCGAAGCAAGCCTGTGGCGATAGGTGTAGAGCAAGTAAGCGGCGCGGTGAAGAGCCACCGCAGTCTTACCAGTGCCAGGGCCACCCGATACGACGAGAACCCCAGGCAACGCGGCCCGGACAGCAGCATCCTGCTCTCCCTGGATAGTCGCGACGATGTCATCCATGCGCCCAGTGCGTTCGCGGTCAAGAGCACGCATGAGAGCGCCCTCGCCTTTGACGATTAACCCAAGCTCATCAGCGCGCGTTGCATCGAATACCTCGTCATCGAGCCCAACAAGTTCGCGACCGTTCTTAGTTAGAAGGTGCCGCCTGCGCAGAATCCCCATGGGGTCTATCGGCGTTGCCCTGTAGAAAGGCTCTGCTACCGGAGCACGCCAGTCGATCACGAGTGGATCGCCCTCGTCGTCATCAACAGCGAGGCGGCCTACATAAAGTGGCCGCCCACCTATCTCACGATCTATTCGGCCGAACGCAAGCGGGGCTTGCCCAACATCAAGAACCGCGAGCCTGCGATGGGTATTCTCGAGAGCGATATCTCGCTCAAGCCTTGCTTGGTGTGTACCGCCGCGACCGACTTCGTCGTAGGCCTCAGCGACCCGACTCGCAGACCTGCGCATACCGTCAAGGCGCGAGTAGACGCGATCAAGGAATTCCTGCTCTGCTGCAAACTCAGGATCCGCAAGGCGTGGGTCTTCGGTCACGTGCTCACTCTCGGTCGGTACTCGGTCTGTGCTCTTAAAGAACGTGATTCCCAAAAGGGGGGCACTTGATTCTAGGGCTTGAGTGGCACATTCCCAAAAGCGGGAGGATTATCACCTCTTGCGCAGCCCAATCGGGAGTATCCGCTCTGCATACCGTGTAGGGCCGATTAGGTCGGGTCAGATCTGCTTTGGGGTGGTTATCTCTACTTTCGCAGCATCGAGGAGCATGAACCTCTCCCCAATCGTGAGTTCCCCGAGTGCATCGAGGTGAAACTCCACGCCCCCAAGATTCGATAGTTGCCCGGCCGCCACGCCGAGATGGCGCTCAATCGCACGTACTACCCCGCTATGACTAACCACGAGAATGCGACCATCGCCACCATTAGCGAGAATCTCAGTCAGCGCCTCAATTCCGCGTTGCGCTACCGACTCATCTGGCTCGAAACCATTTGGGCGTTTATGACCCGCGAGATAGCCAGGCCACCCGTCTTCAATCTCGAGGCGAGTCATCCCTTCCCACTCGCCGGCATCACGCTCGGAGAGTCGTTCATCAATATTTACCTCGAGACCCTTTACCTTGGCGATAATGGATGCCGTCACTCTCGCGCGCTGGAGATTTGATGCCCAGACACCTGAGATGTCGCCTATGTGCAGTGCTGCATCTTGAGCCTGCTGCTCGCCGAGTTCGGTGAGCTCTGGGTCAGCCTTCCCCTGCCATCTCCCCTGAGCGTTCCAGGTCGATTGCCCGTGTCGGGCTACTAGCAACGAACCCACGGGCGATTCAGTCCTCGTCTGTGATTGTCGCGTCAACAAGTACGAACTCGTCACTACGCAGAACTAAGGATGCCGACTTGCCCTCCAGAGGAGGCTTCAGAGAGCCATGCGCGCTATCTACATAGACGCGAATAGTTCTTCGACCAGCAGAGGTAGGGATACTGACCCGATCTGTTCCAGACCACTTGAGAGCGGCTGCCGAGA
>CAMDSG010000198.1 GCA_945907055.1 Bifidobacterium breve
TGCGGGCGATTAGCTCAGTGGTTAGAGCACTTCCTCGACACGGAAGGGGTCGGAGGTTCGAGTCCTCTATCGCCCACCTGCAGTGGTCCCAAAGCACTATTTACCAAAGCACTATTTACCAAAGCACTATTTGTCAAAGCACTTTTATAGGTAATTTGCTGTGAGTTGGGGTCCTAGCCGAGAAGGCTTAGACCCTTTCTCTATTTACTCCGAGGTCGCAGGCGGCCTCGGGCCTAGGGGTGACCATGGCGCACGAAGGCTTTATCCATCAGTTACCTGACAACGACCCGGTAGAGACGCTTGAGTGGCTCGAGTCCCTAGACAGCGTCATCGGCTCGCAGGGTATCGAACGTGCCCGATATGTGCTGCTACGCCTACTTGAGCGTGCACGCAATTTGGGTGTTGGAATCGGAGGGTCGCTGACTACTCCATACGTCAATACGATCCCCGTTGAATCCCAATCTGCATATCCAGGGGACCTTGTTATCGAGCGCAGCATTCGAGCCGCAGTGCGATGGAACGCAGTGGCAATGGTAAATCGCGCTAACCACAGTTTCAATGGAATCGGTGGTCATCTCAGCACTTACGCCTCAGCAGCATCGCTCTACGAAGTTGGCTTTAACCATTTCTTTCGAGGGCCAGATGTAAGCGGAGGAGGTGACCAGGTATTTTTCCAGGGCCACGCCTCTCCAGGAATCTATGCGAGAGCATTCTTAGAGCACAGACTCTCTGCCGAGCGACTCGATGGTTTTAGGAGGCAGGTCTCCGGCTCGGGACTGCCTTCATATCCGCACCCGCGTCGCATGCCAGATTTTTGGCAGTTTCCAACTGTCTCCATGGGGTTAGGTCCGCTGAATGCTGTTGCTCAAGCGCGCTTTAATCGTTACCTATCTCAGCGTGGAATCATCGACGCATCTGATGCGCGAGTCTGGTGCTTCGTAGGCGATGGCGAGATGGATGAGCCTGAGTCGTTGGCGGCGGTAGCAATTGCTGGGCGAGAAAGTTTAGAGAATCTGATTTTTGTTGTGAACTGCAACCTCCAGCGCCTCGATGGACCAGTAAGGGGGAATGCGAAAGTCATACAGGAGTTTGAGTCTCTGTATTCAGGGGCAGGTTGGAGTGTCGTAAAGGCAATCTGGGGATCTGGTTGGGACCCGTTGCTCGCAGCCGACTCTGATGGAGTTCTGGTCAACCGAATGAACGAAGTTAATGACGGCGAGTTCCAGCGCTATTCGGTAGAGGCCGGCTCCTATATTCGCGAGCATTTCTTTGGCTCTGATCCTCGATTACTAGCTCGAGTTGAGCACCTTAGCGACGAAGAGTTGGAGCGCCTGCCACGTGGTGGGCATGATTTTGACAAGATTTTCAATGCGTATTCTCGCGCAATGGAACTAAATGGCAAGCCCACGGTTGTGCTTGCCAAGACGGTTAAAGGTTGGGCGCTTGGAGACCATGTAGAAGGGCGCAACGCAACGCATCAGATTAAGAAACTCTCCAAGGTTGATCTCTTAGCACTACGCGATCGCCTCGCTATCCCAGTATCGGATAACGACTTCGTTGACGGCTTAGCGCCATATTTTCGCTTTGAGAAGGGGAGCCAGGAGTATGAATACCTTGCCGAGAAACGCAATGCGCTCGGCGGTTGGATTCCTCAGCGACGATTAACTTCGGCACCACTTGCCATGCCCGATGATGAAGTATTCACAGAGTTCAGGCAGGGCTCTCTAGAAGGCTCTACGGCAAGTACCACTACTGCGTTTACTCGTCTGCTCAGAAGGCTGCTATCTGATCCCGAGATTGGAGAGCGGATAGTTCCAGTGATCCCTGACGAGGCTCGCACCTTTGGAATGGATGCGCTTTTTCGCGAGTTCAAGATACACGCACCATTTGGTCAGAAGTATGAACCTGTTGATGCGAGCCTGCTCCTCTCTTATCGTGAAGCCACCGATGGGCAGATACTTGAGGAGGGGATAAACGAAGCAGGAGCGATTGCCATGTTCACCGCTGCCGGAACCTCATACTCAACTCACGACACTCCAATGATTCCATTCTTCAGTCTCTATTCGATGTTTGGTTTCCAGCGTGTTGCCGATCTCGTATGGGCCTTTAGTGATCAACTTGGGCGAGGGTTCATGCTCGGTGCAACTGCTGGTCGCACGACACTCGAGGGTGAAGGTCTGCAGCACTGCGATGGGCAGAGCCAACTTTTAGCAACTGCTTTTCCAAACTGCAGGGCATACGACCCGGCATTTGCTTATGAGACTGCTGTAATTGTGCGCGACGGAATAAGTCGTATGTATGGCGAAGCCCAGGAGGATTGTTTCTATTACCTAACCCTCTATAACGAGAACATCCTCATGCCAGCACAACCCGAAGGCGTAGAGGAAGGCATCATCAAAGGCCTTTACTGTCTTGAACCAGTTACTTCGAAGGCGGCAAATCGCGCAACAATCATTGCGAGCGGATCCGCTGTTCCAAACGCACTCCTAGCTAGCGAGATACTCCGCGATAAGTATGGAGTTGAGGCTGATGTCTGGAGTGCGACTTCATGGAAGGCGCTTCGCGACGATGCTCTCGAGATTGAGCGTTGGAACCGACTCCATCCAGGTGAGGCTCGCAGGTGTTCTTTCGTCGCTGAGTGTCTATCAAGCGGCGAGGGGCCGGTCTTGGCTGTCTCGGACTGGATGCATAGCGTCTCAGACCAAATAGCGCGCTGGATTCCAAGGCATTTCATCTCGTTGGGTACTGACGGTTTTGGGCACTCAGATACGCGAGACGAGTTACGCAGACACTTCGAGGTAGACGCGCAGCATCAAGCTGTGGCCGTGCTGGCAGCGCTTGCCGATGGGTTCGGTCTAGATCCAGGAATCGTTGTGAAAGCGATTGAGGATTTTGGGATCAACCCAGACTCAACTGATCCTCGACTCGCTTAAAACGAATCAGTCGCGAAGAGCGTTGATCTCGTCGGGGTCCCAAGGCTCGGGCTCACCACGATCATCTTCGTCCTCAAGATAGACAACGCCGGCGTCTTCATCCCCGACATCGGCGAGTGTTCGCCCATCGTCGCGAAAGAGCCCGTCGTCAAAACCTTGCTTCATCTCGCGCGCTTCTCTAAATCTGCGCGCTCGCCCTTTTCTGGCCATTTGTTCACCTGACCTCGTCGGGCCCAATCAGTGGGCCGCAAGCTTTCGATTATCCCTCATGAAGAGGGGTAGTGCCGAATAGATCCCAAACTTGTTTGGAAATCGCTTCGCTTGTGTCCTCGCTCCTATCAATGAATCTGAGTAGGGGCCCTTCTGAGAACTACGCCTCTAAGAATACTCGGTTCCCATAGTGGTCAAGGTGTAGGACCTCCTCGAGAGG
>CAMDSG010000199.1 GCA_945907055.1 Bifidobacterium breve
GCAATTACACCGATTACCGGTGCGCCGGCCCCCACAAGGGACCACCAACCCATGGCTTTGACGCGCTCTTTAGGTGGGAAGGCGCGCATCACCAAGGCCATCGCCGTTGGCCCCATTGCAGCCCCTGGGATTGCACCAAGTATGCGGAATGCAATTAGTGACGGACCATTCCACGCGAAGGCAGTCAGGATCGATCCGACGGTGAAGCCGAGTAGCCCAATTAGGTAGACACGCCTCAGTCCCCAGACGTCGCCAAGTTTTCCAAATAACGGCATTGTTAACGCGACTGCAAGGAGCGGGCCTGTTACTACCCATGTAAGGGATGCTGTACTTGTCCCGAGGTCTCCTGCAACTGTCGCAAGAGAGACGCCGATGATCGTGATGAGTGCACCCGATACAAAGACACCAGCAAGAACCGCGCCAAGGACCCACCATCGGTAGTGGGGGCCATCGTGGAGCCGCAGTCGCCCGTTAACTTCGTCTAACTCTGTTGGTTCAGACTCTGTTGGTTCAGGCACTCTGAGACTCTCGAACGGTAGGGGGTGCCCACAGCCTACGGTGGCGACTTCGCAGGCTCGTTACTAGTTACTTCTCTAATAGTTACTTCTTGGCTAGCCCTGTCGGTGCTGCCGCCTGAAGTTGAGCAACAGTCCAACGCTCCTGATCATTCGAGATCTTCTCAGCGAGACTCCAGGGAGCACAGCGCTGCACGTAGTCACCCTGAACGAGGAAGGTCTCGCCTGTAAACGGGCAGTCCTCTGTAGCGAGGTACGCCACCATTGGCGAGACATTGGCTGCTTCCCAAACATCAAACTTTGCAGCATCTGTAGGTGCTTTTACAACCTCTGAGAGCCCCGGTGTAGCGATGGTCATGCGCGTGCGCGCAGCAGGTGCAATTGCGTTGGAGCGCACTCCATAACGATCGAGCTCCATCGCCACGATCTGCGAGAAGGATGCGATTCCGCTCTTCGCAGCGCCATAGTTGGATTGCCCCGCGTTACCGAATATTCCAGAGGTTGAGGACGTGTTAATGATTGCTGCCTTATTGGTCTTCCCTGCTTTGGTCTGCTCACGCCAGTAGGCAGCGGCAAAACGCGTTGGAGCAAAGTGGCCCTTAAGATGAACATGGATTACGGCGTCCCACTCCTGCTCGCTCATGTTCACGAGCACGCGGTCTCTAAGAATTCCTGCGTTGTTTACGAGAACGTGGAGGTCGCCAAAGGTATCCACTGCGGTCTGCACGAGGCGCTGCGCGCCCTCCCAATCCGCGACGTTGTCGACGTTGGCTACTGCCTCGCCGCCCATCGCAAGAATCTCGTCAACGACGACTTGGGCTGCAGCACGATCCGCTCCAGAACCATCTACGTTTCCACCAAGATCGTTTACAACTATCTTCGCTCCCTCAGATGCAAAGAGGAGTGCGTGCTCACGCCCAAGGCCACCGCCAGCACCAGTAATAATTGCAACGCGCCCGTCGAGTGCACCCATCTGTATTCTCCCTAAGGATTACCGGAGCCACCTCTGTTGGCGGCTCGCATTGAACCTCCGGAGATTAGGCCTTGAACCCCAGTTAGCGCACAACTAGGCCCCATCACTCGCCGAACTACCTAGAAGAAGAGGGTCACCGTGGCACCACGCTTGACGACTCCACCATTTGGCGGGTCTTGTGCGCGTACCTTCGCCCCTGGCCTATACGCGCCAGATACTGCTGACGTGAGACCGGCAGCTTGGAGCTGCGCAGATGCAGCATCGAGCGTGAGCCCCCTCACATTCGGCACGGTAACGACATCTGGGCCCTTACTCACAATTATCTTGACCGTGCTCCCGGGTTGAGCTTTCCCGCCGCCTGCGGGGTCCGTATTGATGACGGTCCCTGCTGCCACGGTGTCACTAAACGCCTCACTACGCGCTGGGATAAAACCAGCATTCGTCAATGCATTGACTGCGTTGTCATAAGTGCCGTTAGCGAGATCAGGAATCGCCACCGGCGCCTTACCATCGGAGACCACTATCGCAACAGTGGAGTCGCGAGGAGCTCGCTGCGCTGGCTTCGTTCTAATCACTGTTCCGCTAGGCGCCGTCTCGTCGAAGCGGTGATTCTCTATAACCGCGAACCCTGCCGCGGCGAGTTCGGAGCGCGCATCTGCGACTGTCTTACCTGCCACTCTTGGAATTGCGATCGGAGCCGGTCCCCTCGAGACAACGATTTGAACGCGTCCTCCGGATGTTATGTCGTGACCTGCTGCAGGTGACTGTGAAATCACTACGCCTCTTGGGTCATCAGAGAAACGCTCATTCTCAGTGACTAGCAATCCACCGCTTGCTATCAAGTCGCGCGCATTCGAGAGGGTGCTTCCAACCGCATTGGGGGTAACCACTGCTGCTCCGAGATTTGCATTGCTTAGAAGAACCGCTGCCGTCAAGACAGCTGCAGAGATTGCAGCACCCACCACGATTGCAGCGGTCGGTCGACGCCGCGGAGGTGTCGGGCGTCTCGCAGCTACCTGCGACGGCTGCTCTGGGCGTTCTTGGTCAAAGAGGAGCCCTCTTGAGACGGGTACCTGTGTTGGATTCGGATCACTGAGCACCTCATCAAGACCCGCAAGGCGCAGTGGGCCTGGAGGAGGGAGGATTTTTACTGCGTCCTCTAATGCGCTTCTCATAGTCGCGGCGTCTGGATAACGATCATTCGGGTCTACGCGACCAGCACGCTCAACTACTGCGACGAGTGGCCCTAGTGCTGCCGGCGCGGCTACTGGAGACTGCGTGCGCGCAGCAAGAGTTGCGAGTGTTGTATCCGTGGCGAATGGAAGATCCCCGGTTACTGCCTCTACCAATACGAGAGCTAACGCGTAAAGGTCAGAGCGCTGATCAAGAGGCGCACCACTAACCTGCTCTGGCGATGCATATCGAGCTGTGCCGAGGATTGTCCCCGAAGGCTCTGTCCATGAAGCCTCTGCAAGAGCGCGTGCTAACCCAAAATCAGCGACCCTAACTATTCCGTGTTCATCGAAGAGCAGGTTCGCTGGCTTGATGTCTCGATGTACAAACCCATGGCCATGCGCGTACTCAAGAGCCGATGCAACCTGAGCCCCAACATGTGCAGCCTGCGATGGGGTAAGCGTGGCGCCCGCATCGAGCATGCCGCGAAGCGATCCTCCTGTTAGGAGTTCGACCACCATGAATGGCTCGCCCTCATCGCCCCAATCGTGCACTGCCATGATGTTGGGGTGGTGGAGCTGCGCCGATAGTCGGGCTTCATTTCGAAAGCGCCTTAGGAAACCTGCATCCTCAGCGAGACCCGGGTGTAGAACCTTGACCGCTACTCGGCGCTTCAGTTTTACGTCATCG
>CAMDSG010000200.1 GCA_945907055.1 Bifidobacterium breve
CTCGGCACGGCGCAGATGGTGCGAGCGCTTGAGACTCTCGGGCAGGCAATTATTGATATGCGTGGCTCTGAGGCGGCCGACCCGCGACTGGTGTTAGAGGTTGCATTGGTGCGTCTCGCTCGTCGCGATACGGGTACGCCGCTCCAGGCCCTCTCAGATCGCGTTGAGCGCCTTGAGCGCGCAGCGGGCGAGGGGCGCTCGATCTCAGCGACACCTAGCGGCGATGAAGGTCGAGAGAAGGCGGCGGCACCGCGAGCGGCCGCACCTCCAGTACCCAAGACTCCGCAGCCAGATCAATCTCCTCCGATACCTCAATCGCCTGAGCCTGCCATCTCGCCTTCGCCGCGCCCCAGCGCTCCGAGCAGTCCGAGCCCCGCAGGATCACCCGATCCCGAGGAGAACTCAACGTTCTCGCCGTCCTCGCCACGCCCTGGTCTAGGGGCGCTGAGAGCCTCCGTGAGAGCGATTACAGATGCTCCGGCTCAAGGATCTGCCACCGGTTCCCGGGACCGGGCAGGAGGGTCTCAATCAGGCGGGTCTCAATCAGGAGGGTCTGCTGCCTCAGAGAGCACCCCAACTCCACCCGCCACGCCGCAGGCTGCAGGTGCTGCGTTCGAGTCGAGTATCGAGGAGGTCATTGAGGCATGGGCAGGGGTCCTAGAGACCCTCGAGCGCAAGGTTCAGATCCAGGTGCAGGCAGCGAACCCGGTCTCGGTCACCGATGGAGTGGTCACCTTCGCCGTGCCACGCGACTCGATTGATTCCGTGCGCCCGAAATTCCAGCAGGAAGCCCCGGCCATTCGAGATGGGTTTCTTGCTGCGCTAGGTGAGATCCCGCGCTTCTTACTTGTCCCGATCGAGCCGGTGGTTGAGGTTGCCGAGCCGGTTGAGGAGAGACCAAAACGCAAGCCCCCTAAGACAGTTGCAGAGCCGGTTGAGCCAGAGCGCGAGTTAGAGGATGGCGTGCACCCTGACGACATAATCGATACTCCAATTAACTCAGAGGTAGATTCAGTCACGCGCATCGAGAGTCTCTTCGGTGGAACGGTTGTTGAGGAGCACGAGAAACCGTAAGACGCAGAAGATCGCGCAGAGTGTTCTGCAAATTATTAGGAGCGAATGACATGGCAAAGCAGAAGCCGCAGATGAACGCAATGATGCGCCAGGTTCAGCAGATGCAGAGCGAGATGCTCGCAGCGCAAGAGGCTCTAGCCTCTGAGACTATTGAGGCCACCTCTGGCGGCGGAATGGTCAAGGCCGTTGTATCCGGATCAGGGGAGTTGCGAGAGGTAATCATCTCCCCCGAGGTTGTTGATCCAGAGGATATTGAGATGCTTCAAGATCTTGTAGTGGCAGCGGTAGGCGAGGCATTGCGCGAGGCAGAGGCTCGTAAAAGTGCTGCTCTCGGCGGGGCAACGGGTGGGCTCGACCTAGATAAGTTTGGGCTAGGCGGATTGCTCGGGTGAGTTCACTCTACGAAGGGCCCGTGCAGAATCTTGTCGACGAACTGGGTCGGCTGCCTGGGATCGGACCAAAGTCTGCACAGCGAATCGCCTATCACATTCTGAAATCTCCGACGGAGGATGCAGCGCGCCTTGCAGATGCGCTAACTGAGGCTAAGGCGCGTGTTACTTGGTGCCAGACATGCTTCAACCTTGCGGAGGGCGCGGAGTGCTCCTTCTGCCGCGATGATCGTCGAGACCGCACGATTATCTGCGTGGTAGAGGAGCCGCGAGACATTGTGGCTATCGAGCGAACGCGCGAGTTCTACGGCCGCTACCACGTGCTTCAAGGTGCGATCTCGCCGATCGAGGGGATTGGCCCTGAGCAGCTCAGAATTCACGAGATACTTCTTCGCATTGAGCCTGAGGGTGTTGAGGAAGTCATTCTTGCAACTAACCCAAATATTGAGGGTGAGGCGACCGCCATGTACCTAGCCAAGTTACTCAAGCCCTTAGGGATCAAGGTGACTCGCATTGCAAGCGGTCTGCCGGTAGGTGGAGACCTTGAGTATGCAGATGAGATAACACTCGGTCGCGCCCTTGAGGGGCGTCGCGAGGTTTAGCAAGCAACCTCGTTTGTAAGCGCTGCTTAAGCGAGAGCCTTTGAGATTAACGATGAGACGGCATCATGCTCTACGAGAAAGCCATCGTGCCCTGCTATTGACTCAATCTCAATTACCTCGGAGCAGGTTGCAAGGTGTGACGCGATTTCATGCTGCAGCCTCAGCGGATAGAGCCAGTCTGATGTGATTCCAGCGATGGTTACCTCGGCTGTAACCCTCGCCAATGCCGAAGCAACTCCTCCGCGGCCACGACCTACATCGTGATGGTTCATCGCTCGTGAGAGCGTGATGTAGGTATTGGCATCGAATCTGCGTGCGAGTTTCTCTCCGTGATAATCAAGGTAAGACTCAACGGCATAGCGACCGCCCTCAAGCGGTGACTCATCGCCCTGGTGCCCACGGCCAAAACGCGCGTCAAGCTCAATCTCAGAGCGATACGAGATGTTCCCCATGCCGCGTGCAATTGAGAGCCCAGAGTGTGGCCCATCACCTGGCGCCGCGTCGTAGTAATCGCCACCGCGCCAACGCGGGTCAGCCTCAATCGCGCGAATCTGAATGCTTGAGAGTGCAATCTCCTCTGCAGTTGCAGTCGCGCCGCATGCAATCAGCACTGCGCGCTTAATGCGATCAGGGAACGAGACGAGCCACTCGAGGGCTCGCTGCCCGCCCATCGATCCGCCGATTAACGCGCTCCATTCGGTGATACCGAGGGAGTCAGCCAATGCAGACTCAATTACAGCTTGGTCGCGCACCGTAACGATTGGAAAACTTGCGCCAAATGGCTTACCAGTTCGCGAGTTGATGGAGGAGGGCCCTGTTGTCCCTTGGCAGCCGCCAAAAACATTTGGGCAGACAACGTAGAACCGATCGGTATCGATTGCTTTTCCGGGGCCAATGACCTCACTCCACCAACCGTCATGCGGATGACCTAGCTCACTAGGCCCCGCAGCATGACTGTCGCCAGTCAGAGCGTGGAGAACTAAAACGGCATTGGATCGATCAGGGGCGAGAGTCCCCCATGTTTCATAAGCGATTGTGATGTTCTCGATTTGGCCACCGGCCTCGAGCACATGTGGGCGCGACGAAAATAGGGAGGCGAACTGCCTGCGCCCTGGCTCATCGCCCGGTCGCCACGCACCTGTTGCTGGAATTGGATCGGCCATACTCAAGGCCGCCTACGTTACGCGCTTTTGGCGGCGCGAAACCCAGTCTCGATGTCAGAGATGATGTCGGCCAGCGACTCAAGCCCGATTGAGAGGCGAATAAGCCCTGGGGTAAC
>CAMDSG010000201.1 GCA_945907055.1 Bifidobacterium breve
ACCCCAGCCCAGCAAGTCTTATTCTCGCCGAGAGATCCCCAAGCACTTATTGCACGCTGCGCCGAGCGTCGAATAAGGGTTGCATAGAGCATGGATGACGGTTTCTCAGTTCTCGTTAGTACCGAGCAGATCACAATCAGGCGCTTCATAGCTGCCGATATCGAGACACTCCACGCCTATCGCAATCACCCCGAGATCGGCAAGCAGCAATCTTGGCTGATGCCCTGGGATTATGACGACGCAGTGATGTTCGTTGCCGAGATGGCTATGCGCGATCCGTTATTCGAGCGTGGCGAATGGGCACACCTTGCGATCGAGCGCGTCGGCCATGAAGGATTAATTGGTGATATCGGCGTCCTTTGGCAAGTAGACGACGATGTCGCAGAGATTGTCTTTACGCTTGCGCCAGATCATCGTTCGCTAGGTGTAATGACTGAGAGCATCCAAGCGATCTGCACGGAGATCACTGCGTCTCTCAGCCTGCGTCTAGTTGCAGCAGTTGTAGAGATCGACAACGATCCCGCTCGTTATCTTCTTGAGCGCTGTGGGTTTGCACCAGTTGCTTTAGACGGCGAAGAAGAGGTCGTCTACGCATGGAGAACCGGTGGCTGGCCGATGAAGGCGGATAGTAAGCCGGAGGAGAAACCAGCCAAGAAGGCCGGGAAGAAGCCCCCCGCTAGCGAGTGATCTAACGCGCAATACCGGAGCCGACGACGCGATCGCCGACATAGAGCGCTACTACCTGCCCAGGAGCAACCCGCGGGCGCTCCTCCTCCAGGTGCAGCGTGTCTCCAATGAGATAACCCTTCACCGGCACGCCATGCGCGCTTGTCTGGATGAGCAGAGGGGTCTCGCCTGGCTCGGCGCTAGCAGGCGCAGATCCGTGGACTCCATGCAGGTTATCTAGACCAATCGTGTCGCGGTGTAGCTCCTCTTTGCGCCCTAGAACAACTGTTGACGTAGCCGCATCGATATCAACAACGTAGCGACGCTCCCCTGCTGCAACTCCCACGCCACGGCGTTGTCCGATGGTGAAGCCTGAGACTCCATCGTGTCTCCCTACCTCCACGCCCTCTGAATCGACGACAGCTCCAGGCGATGCATCTACACGTGCGGCGAGAAAATCTTCACGCCCGCCGCGCTTTATAAAACACACATCCATGCTCTCAGCCTTGGAGGCAGTTCTCATCCCGAGTCTTGCGGCGTGCTCACGGACCTCTGCCTTAGTGAGATCCCCTACAGGTAGCAGGGTGTCTGAGATTGCATCCCCGGCGAGCACCGAGAGCACATACGACTGATCCTTAGCGGCGTCCTCGCCGCGGGCAATCCATGCATCTCCATTTGAGTCACGCTCAATACGAGCGTGATGGCCAGTGGCGAGAGCATCGAAACCCATTGAGCGGCTGCGCTCGAGAAGGAGGCCCCACTTCATCGTGCGATTACACTCCACGCATGGATTCGGGGTATTCCCCGCGGCATATGCGCCAACATAGGGATCTACAACAGCTTCATCAAATGCCTCAGTGAAGTTGAAGACGTAGTGAGGGATGTCGAGCTGGGCAGCAACACGTCGCGCATCCTCAACATCGGCCACCGAGCAGCAGCCTGAGTCAGAGTCTCCTCCCCAGAGTTTTAGAGTTACACCGGTTACCTCGTGCCCTGCCTCTATCAACAAAGCCGCGGCTACTGAGGAATCAACCCCACCGCTCATTGCAACCAATACATTCATTGGGTCACCGTTGCGGCAGGCTTCTCAACCCGAAGAGCACGGAGTCTGTTAACTGCCTCTGGCAATACTTTGATCATGTGATCAACCTCATCCGCGGTTGTAGACCAACCAAGGCTGCACCGAAGTGCTCCGCCTATAAATGCAGGGTCTACCCCCAACGCTGTCAGCACATGTGAAGGTTCGGTTGCACCGGAAGCGCAAGACGATCCTGCAGCAGCATCGACTCCAGCGCGGTCAAGCAACACCAGCAGCGACTCTGACTCAATCCCTGATAGAGCGAAGGGGGCGAATCCACTGACGCGCGCGCTATCCGAGCCGACGAGAACGATATCGGGCACGCTCGCTAATACTCCTGAGACCAAGCGGTCGCGCAGTGCTCTCACACGCGTCGCCGTCTCATCTCGTCGGGCAACCGTTATCTCGAGAGCAAGCGCTAACGCAACCGCTGCAGCAACATCAGGTGTACCAGCACGAACTCCGCGCTCCTGTCCGCCACCCTCAATCTCAGCGACGATTTTCACGCCATCGCGTACGACTAAAACTCCGATACCCCGAGGCCCACCCACTTTGTGACCAGTGACGGTCACAAGGTCACAGAGCATGAACTCCTTAGGCTCCATCCACATCGGAGCCTGCACCGCGTCGGTGTGTAGAGCTGCTCTCGGTGAACGCTCCCGAACAAGGTTTAAGACTTCACTCAAAGGTTGGCGAGTCCCGATCTCGTTATTGACTGCCATCACAGATACGAACGCAGTCTGCTCATTGAGGAGCGCACTGAGACGGTCAAGGTCGATGATGCCTTCCGAAGTAACAGGTGCAGACTCAACGCGAGCCCCTTCTGCAGCGAGACGCGCAGCGGGTGCAATCATTGCCCTGTGCTCTATCGCTGAGACAATTACGCCAGATAAATCCCCAACGGCGAGCGCATCACCCAGAACGCCGCGCATAACTCCCTTGACCGCAAGGTTGTCCGACTCCGTACCTCCGCCGGTGAATACAACCTCGTGAGGTAGGCAGCCGAGCAGAGTCGAGATCCGCTCACGAGCCTCCTCGAGTGCCGTCTTTGCAGCCCGTGCTGACGAATGCATACCGGTCGGGTTGGCGTGCAGTGCGACGAGACTCTCTCGCATTACTTCGATGACCTCTGGGTAGAGAGGAGTACTCGCCGCATGATCTAGGTAGGCCCTAGTTAGGGCGCGCTTCTCCATCGGCTAGATCCTACCGGCATGCCTAAAAAAACCGGCTCTGGGCCCTATGGCTCTAGCGCATTCGGCGAGGTTGCTGGATACTTCACTCAGGAGGATAAAAGGAAACATCGAAAGCAACTGAACGAAAATGGAACCTTAAGTGCCCGTTATTCGTTACCGATAGAGAACTCCAAGAAGCAAGAAATCAAGACCTGAAGTGCAGAAATACCGCAATAAGGGCCAGTAATGGCCAGTAATGGCTATTAATCGCACTGAAAATGACCGAGGGCGGAAC
>CAMDSG010000202.1 GCA_945907055.1 Bifidobacterium breve
CGACCGAGATTCTGCTTATTCCCGGGAACGCACAGGAGTAGAGGTCGCGCCCAAAACCGGCTGCGGGGAATACCGGGGACTGGATCGGGGAGCCGGTATCGACACGCCCGCGCTCCGCACCTGTCTCGATGTTGAGGACCACTAGCTGCTCGGCCATTCGCTCAGAGTCGTGGTCGTGCGTGACTAGTTCGCCTGTATCCGGGTAGATGATCATGTGGGGCGCGTGGTCTTGGGTGCGCTGCCAACGGATGCTCGCAGTTCCGTCGTCTCGATAATCAAAAGCAGTAAGCGTGCTGTTCCCAGAGTCGAAGCCGATCGCAATCTTGCGTGATGCATCGATGGCCGGGGGATTGGCGATGATTCCGTTAGGTGCGCCACAGATCTCGTGCAGAGCAACATCGCCGCTACCGAGATCGACGCGAATCAAGTGAAGAGGTGCCGCTGAGGTGCCGTTGTTCTTGAAGGTTCCAGTGAACCTCTCAGTACCCTGGCCGTTATCGAGGAACCACGCAGCACCATCAACTAGCACTGCATCCCAGCCATAGGTCTGCCCCTCCATCGTTCGATACTTAGGGGCGAATACTTCATCGAGGCTCCAGCCGTTACTCCACTCGAGGCGCCAGAGGTGCTCGGTGCCAACAACATAGAGAGTGTCTCCATCTGCGGAGAGGCGAGCGATCGATCTCTCGGGGAGTACGAATTCATCGCAGCGCGGCTCGAGTGTTACCGGATCAAGCGCCATGATCGCGGAGGGTGCGTCGCTGTCTTTTGCGAAGTCCTTCGTGACGAGTGTGCCGTCGGCAAGAAGCACGAACGAGTTATATGGACGAGGCCGCGGGAGTTGACGCTGCGCCTCGATCTCAAGAGTCTCCGGATTGAGGCGGTGAGCGAAGGTTCCGTAAACACATAGAAGCGCGCCATCAGCCGCAACCGCTAGGCCACCTGGCCACATAGGGCCAGCAGGTAGAGCAGCGGAGGTTTGGAGCATCTCGAGCGTCTCAGGATCTATGCGCTCAACCCAAGAGTTGGTCTCCTCGCCGAGCGTGTGGCGCAAAATGAAGAGCTCGCCCGGGTCGCGCTGCACCGCCATCGTGACCGCAACCTCAAAACGAAAGGTTGCCTTCAGTATCTCGTCGTCGCCAATGCCGAGACCCACACCTGAGAGGGGGATCTGCTGACGGCGCGCACCGCCATCCTCGGCCGGCCATCTGCTTGCGTAATAGGGGGATTGAGTGATTTCGTTCAACGGGCTCATGATGTCATCTACAGATCAGGCATACCCATTGCGAGGTTTGCTTCCTCTAGGCCGCCATCAACTTCGTAGAGTTTTCCGGTTACGTACGATGAAGCCGAGGACGCAAGGAAGAGCGCACATAGTGCAATGTCCTCGGGCTGGCCGAGTCGCTTGAGGGGAGTGCCATCAATCATTGCATTACGGATCCCGTCATCTGTAAGGACGGTCTCAAGAGCACTAGTTGCAATTGAGCCGACTGCGATTCCATTAACGCGAATCTTTGGTGCAAGATCTGCAGCCATAAGGCGCGTCATGTGTGTGAGTGCTGCCTTTGCTGTTCCATATGCAACAAATCCACGGTCACGAAGCCGGCCAATGGTTGAGGAGATATTGACAACTGATCCCGAGCCCTGCTCAAGCATCGTCGGAACTGCTGCCTTCGTTAGAACAAATGCGGTAGTGACATTGAAGTGGAAAGAGCGCTCGAGGTACCCGGGGGTTGTGTCGAGGAAAGCGCGTGGAGCGGTGCCGCCAGCATTGTTGATCACTACATCAATACGCCCAAACTCCTCAACGGTCGCGCCAGCTAAGGCTGCAACTGCATCGTTATCGACTACATCAGTTGGGATCACTAGCGCTCGTCGCCCCATATCGCGAATCTGCCCAGCGACGATATCTAACTGGTCAATTGATCGAGCCGCGAGCACAACATCGGCCCCTGCCTCGGCGAGCCCGAGGGCGACAGCGGCACCAATGCCTCGTCCTGCACCTGTGACAATCGCCGCCTGACCATCGAGTCTGAATCTTTCGAGCATTGTTCCTCCGTTCGTGGTGGATTCTGACCGTAGCGCCCTCTACGATGCTCGGTCATGACCGGAGCGCTAAATACTCAGCCAGATCTCCTCGATGGGCAGTTTTATGTGGAGGACCCTTACAGCACGTACGCGTGGATGCGCGAGAACGAGCCGATCTACTGGGACGAGGTCAATAAACTCTGGGCTGTCTTTCGCTACGACGACATTGTGGCGATTGAGAAGGACAAGGCGACCTTTAAGAATGGTGGCCAGGCGGATAATGGTTACCGCCCCGGCATCTCCTCTGACCCTTCGATCATTGGGCTAGACGACCCGGAGCATCAGGTGCGTCGCCAGTTGGTAGCACGACGCTTTACGCCGCGTGCGGTGACCGGTTTTGAGGAGCATGTTCGTGAGGTGGTTACGGAGATTCTTGATCGTGCTCTCGCCGCTGGAACCATTGACGCCGTTGGCGACATGGCTGCACCCCTGCCCGCATCGATGATCGGCGAGTTGATTGGTTTCCCAGATGACATGGTCGGCAAACTTCAGGAGTGGTCAGAGCGAACCATCTCGCTCGGTGGAGGTCCAAGGTATTTTGAGGATGCGGGCATCATCGCAACATTCGAGTTTGCTCAGGCATGCGCGGATCTCTACGAGGAGAAGAAGGGCTGCCCTGCCGATGATGTGATGAGCCTCTGGGTTGATCATGAGAAGGCTGGCCTCAAGGACTCAAAGGCCTTTGGTCTTGATCAGATAACAAGCGATTGCTTGCTTTTACTTGATGGTGGCGCAGAGACAACGCGCACCGTAATCGCACGCACGATGCTCAACTTAATTAATCGCCCTGATCAGTGGGAGTTGATGCGTAATGGCGCAGACCTGACTCTTGCGGTTGAGGAGTTCATCCGCTTTGTGACCCCAATTCACAACATGTGCCGGGCTGCTACGCGTGATGTTGAGTTCGGCGGGAAGTTGATAAAAGAGGGTGAGCAAGTTGTGCTCATGTACTCATCGGCAAACCGCGATACGGATCACTTCACGAATCCCGAGGAGCTTGACATCACACGCGACCCAAACATGCACCTTGCGTTTGGATTCGGGACACACTTCTGCCTTGGCTCCAACCTTGCGCGCCTCGAGATTCGTGTCTTCTTTGAGGAGATGATCAAGCGCGTG
>CAMDSG010000203.1 GCA_945907055.1 Bifidobacterium breve
TGGGTCGCCGCCAAAGTTAGAGATGTTGTCGCGAACCCATGCAAGAGCAGCAACCTGATCAAGGCTGCCAGCAAGACCCGATCCCCGAAACGCCTCTCCACCAAGATCGGCAAGATGAAGAAATCCGAAAACGGCGAGTCGGTAGTTGATGGTCACAACTACAACGTCGCCCTGCTCGGCCAGTTTCGTGCCGTCATAAACAGGTA
The DNA here is from genome assembly GCA_945907055.1 of Bifidobacterium breve. Taxonomy (GTDB): domain Bacteria; phylum Actinomycetota; class Acidimicrobiia; order IMCC26256; family IMCC26256; genus IMCC26256. The sequence goes on from CAMDSG010000203.1 coordinate 207, forward strand.
GTGAGCCTGCCCCATTTAGGAATGCGCCTCCATGGATCCAAACCATTACGGGTCGTGAACCATCAAGGTGAGGTGTCCATACATTTAGCGTGAGGCTTGTTGCTTCATCCTGAACGGAGTGCGGGGCACCGGGAGCGAGCGCTGCATCCATCATCGAAGGCATCTGGGGCACGATGGGGCCTAGGTGCTCTGCGTTTAGAACCTCAGACCACGGCACAACCGGCGCAGGTGGCATGAAGCGAAGCGCTCCAACAGGGGGTGCTGCGAAAGGGATCCCGGCGAAGCGGCTATGCCCATCGTGGGTGGTACCGCGAATGGGTCCGTGAGTGGTCTCAACTATGGGGTGGCTCATGGGGTTCTCCTGAAGCGCGCAATAGGGATACCCCTAAAGAATAGAGGGTGATCGCAGATCGCGCCTGTTGATCGGCTTACCCGCTACCGTCAAAGCATAATTTAAGGTTCAAACAGAGCGAATTAGACGGAGAGAATCGTGGCGGTTGCCGGAACAACAATGAGACGGAAGTGATTAGCCTCTCGGGTCGAGCCTCAATAGTTGGGGTTGGAGAGACTGAGTATCTGCGCGGCTCGCCGCGACTCCCAGTGGAGATGATGCTTGAGGCATCAATTAAGGCCATTGCCGATGCAGGCCTCGCCCCTAGTGACATTGACGGGATACTTCCCCCGCCTGGATATACAACCGTTGAGGAGTTGGCGGTCAACCTAGGTATCGAGGACCTCGCCTTTTCGTCGACTCTTCATATGGGGGGCGCATCCTCTACGGCAGCGATTCAGAACGCGACGATGGCGGTTGCAACTGGTGTGGCTAAGAATGTTCTTGTTGTCGTTGGTTGGAACGGGTACTCAGCATTTCGGCCGCGTGATGGTGTACCGGTTCCAAAGCGCGGGTTTGACGCGAACGCTGTTGGGGATACGGTGCTCGATTTTTACCTTCCGTATGGAGCGCGTTCCGCTGCCCAGTTTTACGGCTGGATCGCAACTCGCCACCAACAGATGTATGGAACCCTCGAGACAGACACGGGCGAGGTAGCGCTTGCGTGTCGCGCTCATGCTCAGTCGAGTGAGCTCGCTCTCATGCGCGGTAGACCCCTCACGATGGAGGATTATTTAGCGTCGCCATGGGTATCAGAGCCGTTTCGCCTTCTCGATTGCTGTCTAGAGACCGACTGCGCCGTTGCAGTAATCGTGTCGTCCACCGAGCGCGCGCGAGATCTTCCCCACGAGCCTGTAGTCGTGTTTGGAGTAGGCGAGGGTCATCCGTACCCAGCGGATGACATAGCGGGGCGCCCCGACCCGTTCCACATTGGTTTAAGCGATGCTGCCCCACGCGCGTTTGCAATGTCTGGCGTGTCTCCTCACGATATGGACTTCCTCCAGATATACGACTGCTTTACCTATGTAGTGCTCCTACAGCTAGAGGCCCTAGGTCTCTGCGAGCGGGGTGGCGCGGGGGAGTTTGTTCGCGATGGGCGTATCAAACTCGGTGGTGAGTTCCCACTCAACACGCATGGAGGTCTGCTGTCACAGGGGCACATGTGGGGAATGAATCATGTAGTGGAGGCAGTAAGGCAGCTTCGCCACGAGCGCGGCGAGGGTCAAGTAAAGGATGCAGAACTCGGGCTCGTAACAGGGTGGGGCGACTTTGGGGATGGGTCGATTGCGATACTAGGGAGGGATCGATGAATCCACGTGAAGGGCGCTCGCTACCACCGACAGACCGGATGCTTCCGAACCCCTCTGGGCTGAACGCAGAGTTTTATCGGATCGCAGCAGAGACTGAAACCCTAAATGTTCAGCGGTGCACTGACTGCAGCGTCTATCGCCATCCGCCAAGATTTCGTTGTGCGCAATGCGGCTCTGATGCATGGAGCTGGAGCCCTACAACTATGCGCGGTGTGGTTTGGTCTTGGACCATAACTCATCGGGCAATTGATCCGGCCTTTACAGAGCAACTTCCCTATGCGGTGGTTGTAGTGGAGCTCGAAGAAGGCGTCCGTGTGGTCGGTAATCTTCGCGGTATCGAAACATCAGAACTTCAAATCGGTTTAGAGGTCAATGTCTCGCTCGATATACGCAGCGACAACATCGCGCTCATCGACTTCACCCCTCGGTGATTTGGATCTTGCGAAGAAGGTCCGGCTCTAGGTAGATCAATCGCGCTGCTGGCGCCGCTTCTCGAATACGTGCCTCTACAGCATCAATTGCATTATCAATCGTCGATAAATCACCGGGAGTAGAAGAGATTTTCGCAGCTATTAATAGGTCATCGGGGCCGAGACGAAGTCCGCGCATGTGAATATGACTCCAGACTGATTGCAATGCCAATGTTGGCGAATAGTGCGGCGATAATTGCCCGGCGGCTTCCTTCATGCATGAAGTAACAGTACCGGAGTCGCTGCGGGTAGCCTGATTACATGGCTATTTACGCGTTAGGCAAGCACACACCGAAGATCGACCCAACAGCGTTTGTTCACCCCGATGCAACGGTCATTGGCAATGTCACGATTGGGGCAGAGTCCTCAGTGTGGCCGAGAGCGGTTCTTAGAGGCGATTATGGACCCATCATTATCGGCGCTCGAACCAATATCCAAGACGGTTCGGTTATACATGCGACACATGAGATGCCGACTGTCATCGGTGATGACTGCGTGATTGGGCACCTCGTCCATATGGAGTGCTGCACCGTTGAGAGCGGCTCGCTAATCGGCTCCGGCTCAATCGTTCTTCATCGGGCTCTAATCAGAAGCGGAGCCCTTGTGGCCGCTGCAGCGCTCGTTCCAAATGGTATGGAGGTGCCGTCGGGTGCAATGGCTCTTGGCGTACCAGCGACCCTGCGCCATAATGCCGTTAGGCCGGAGATGATCTCGCTCAACGCGGCTTCCTACGTCGCCAACGCCAAGTACCACGCCAGCGAGTTGAGGCGTATCGATTGACCCCTCTGACGGG
>CAMDSG010000204.1 GCA_945907055.1 Bifidobacterium breve
GATGGGCAGGTATCGAGATACCGCAGTGGATCCCATAGCAGCCAAGACTCCTCAACCATCTTCAACGTAATTTCAGGCATGTGCAAGTGGGCTCGGGGATTTCGCACTGCGTTGAGTCGGTCTTTTACTGCAACTAGATGCCCGCTCTCTCGAGGCGCACCTGATCGCGTCATATAAGCGCGAATCATCGGGGCAAAGTATCCGCCTGCTCCAGCAACTAGTGGCGGGGAGAATGGCATTGGAACCGAGAGTCCCCATGTCGCGTTGCTCTCAGATTGCTTCTCATAAGCAACGGTAAGGACGCGTTCGTGTACTCCAGCCTGTACGAGTTTCGCAGCGACAATCGCTGTTGATCCACCGACACTCCCTGCGGTGTGCACACGAAGCATTGGCTTTCCTACTGCGCCGAGAGCATCCGCTAGGTAAAGCTCTGGCATAGCGACACCCTCAAACATATCTGGGGCCTTACCAACAACTACAGCGTCAATGTCGCTCCATGTCATCCCCGCATCCTCGAGAGCCTCAACTGCGGCCTCCCGAACGAGGCCCGCCATCGAGACGTCTTTTCGCGACGAACGATGATGCGTCTGCCCAACACCTACTACTGCTACAGCATTCTTAGACATCTCTATTCACCTTCCAAAACACATACGAGGTTCTGCTGCAATGCAGGCCCGGATGTTGCATGGGCAACACCTCGGTTAGCGGTTCCATCCATGATGCGACGCGCAACCTCACCGATTCTCACGAGGCCAGCCGACATAATCCCATTGGCTGCCAATGGGCCCCCAGATGGGTTAACAATGGAGGGATCTACACCGAGTGCTTCGCTGAGAATCAAGACCTCGTGGCTGAACTGAGCATGTACTTCAGCAACATCTATCGGCCCTGAGGCGACACCGGCATGCTTGGCGGCGAGCGCAGTTGAGTCAGAGCGAGTTAGGTCGCGGGCTCCTAGTGAATGGGGCTCAATGCGATGGTCTAGCCCGCGTATCCAAGCGGGGCGCTTGTTTACGCTGCGAGCGAGGTCACCTGCCGCTAACACGATGACCGCGACGCCATCCGTTGTCGGGAAAATATCCGCATCACGAAGCGGCGATGCTACGTATGGAGCGGCGAGCAAGTCCTCAATGCTTGGCTCACCAGACCTAATCGCTTGAGGCGTATCGCGAGCGCTCCGCATCGCCTGTGCTACCACCTCAGCAAGATCGCGTTCGCTGCGACCGCTTGCATCTAGGTAAGCACGCGCTTGTAGTGCCGCTAGATCAACCATTGAGGGCCAGAGCGGCGCCACGTAGTAAGGGTCCAACTGCAACGACATAATCTCATGCACGTTGCCCTGCGAGGCCTTTCCGAATCCATAGACGAGTGCAGAATCAACCTCGCCTGTCTGAATCGCAATCCAGGCTTCATATAGAGCCCAGGCGCCATCCATCTCGACGTGACTCTCGCGAATCGGCGGCCATGCCCCGACAGCGTCAAGCCCCATCACAAATGAAAAAGGTCCGCCCTGAAGATAGTCAAAACTCCCTGAGCATGTGAAGCCAATATCAGATCGAGCGATACCCGATGCATCGATGGCCTCAGTGATTACTGGGGCGAGCATCTCAACCTCGTTGCGCATCTGCTCTTTCGCTATGGTCGAGTAGGAAAACGAAACAACAGCTACATCGCGCATTAGAGATAATCCTTATAGTCGGTGTACTCAGCATCGGGTTCTCCCGTGGGCTCCCACCACTCGATGCTTCCGTGATCGGCCGTTAGTTGGTCGAGCCACTTTGCTTTGACTCTCATCCCCATGCGGACCTCGTCTACGGAGCAGCCCCGAATGAGACCGAAGAACGTGTTATCAGCCCCGTCAAGCAGTACCTGAGCAGATGCATATGGAATCTCTGGGGCTAGATCCGAGAGCCCTGGAATATTTACAATGCAGAACGTGGTGATTACCCCTGTATCGCTCACATCTACAGAGATGGTTGTTGGCGCTCCGGTAGTCGGGTCGGTACCTCGCGATGCCGCATACACATCGTCGCTCCCCACTGCCTTGCCTCCGATGATCTTGCCTTCTGCGAGTCCAAGTAGGAAACGCGTCGTGGACTCCCCGGCAGCGATCTCGTAGTCAAGCCTTCCCGATGTCACGATCCCCGTAACAGAACCGCCCATGTTCTCTGAGAACGGAAGTGGCGGGACCTCCGGGATCGGATCACCATCTTTGTAGGGTCGCCATGCCTCGATATCAGATACGCCACCGATGCGATCAGAGCGCCAATGCGGTATTACTCGCATGCCGGTGCTCATCTCCTCTGGAGTTGCAACGTCAACCATGTGGAGCATTGAGGTATCAGCACCGTCAGGGCGAATTAAGGCGAATGCGAAGGGGCGATCAAGCGCATGCTTCTCTGCACGAGGACTCGCTACCCACGACCATGTAACCACGGTTCCAGCGGGCCCAACCTCTACGAAGTCATCAACCGAGACGGCCGCAGAGGTAAGCGGGTCGTACTCCGTCGGCGGCACTAAGACTCGACCATCTGCAAGGCGGGCCCCCTCAATGCGGCCATCGCGCAGCCCAGTCAAGTAACGACCTACTACGTCACCCACAGAACGCGTATATCCACCTGGATACTCGAGTGAGTGTTTTGCCAACAGTGGTTCTGTCATTTACGTCTCCTACTCTTTGCAGTTGAGCCAAGTAATTTTGGCCGCGTCTAAACCCTCAAATTACTGATCTGTCGAGAATATCCTCAGCCGTTACGCACGGGGAGGTGCTTCACACCATTGATGAGGTTCGACTGCAGACGCACGATCTCTCCCGATCTAGTGATGTTAGGAATACGCGTAAGAATCTCCTCGAACATCACCCGAATCTCCATCTTCGCGAGACTCGCTCCGAGGCAGTAATGAGGACCGCGTCCACCAAAGGCAATGTGCTCATTGGGGGTGCGCCCCACATCGAATACGTGCGGGTCGGCAAAAATCTCTTCGTCACGATTGGCTGATCCATACCAGATGGTGACCATGTCGCCCTTTTTGATCTGCACTCCACGCAGTTCAGTGTCTTCAGTCGCAGTGCGACGGAAGTACATAACCGGTGTTACGAATCGCAGCATCTCATCGACTGCAGTCTCCATGAGTCCTGGGAGGTCTGCTTTAAGGCG
>CAMDSG010000205.1 GCA_945907055.1 Bifidobacterium breve
CCATGGTCAGGTCGATACCAGCCGAGAAAGTCTTCGCTTTGCCATGAATTACAAGAGCTCGCGCTGAGGCCTCGCCGGCTGCGTCAATACCGTCACGCAGAGCGGCACAGGATGCATCGTTCAAGACATTGGCCTTGCCGTCGTCTAAGTAGATATGAGCAATGGCGTCGTCATCAATTCGATACTCGTGCATACGATTCTCTTCTTTCACTCTGCAATTGATATTTCAAGCAAACACATGTGCGGCGGAGCAAGGTTTAGACGACCCTTACCCGTGGTCTAAGCGCTCTGAATAATTCCCACACAATAGAGGGCGAGGGCTTTAGCGCGCCCCACCCAGATGCGCCTAGTCTCCCCGGGAGCATTACTCGGAGCGGAGAGGGGGAATTCCGAGATGGTTACAGCCAAAGGGCGCCAATGGGCTGAGCATGCCTCCTCCGAACGCGCCCTTGGAGTTCTTGCACTCATAGTTGTTTTCTTCGCGGTCATTATCTGGCCATTCCCCGCGCCTCTTGGGGTAGTGCTTGGCGGGATGCTCGTCGGTGGCCGTATCGCACTAATTGCTCTCGGGTTCGCACTCGTCTATCGAGCAAGTCGCGTCGTCAACTTCGCGCAGGGAGACCTCGGCCAGGTTCCCGCAACTCTCGTAGTGCTTTTAGTCATCTCCGCAGGCTGGTCCTATTGGCTCGCTCTTGTTATCGGGATTGCTGCCTCCCTAACTCTGGGTGGGCTAGTTGAGGTCTTAATAATTCGTCGGTTCTTCCGAGCACCGCGCCTAATTCTTACTGTTGCCACAATTGGGCTGGCACAGATACTTACAGGGCTCGCGCTCTTCATCCCAGGTCTCTTCGACACGAGCGCGTTGGCATCAAGAATTGAACCTCCATTTAAAGTCCGCATTGATTTCGGCGGCGTGATATTCAACGCAAATGATCTTCTGACAATGATCATCGTTCCGGTCGCGTTTATATCCCTTGCATTATTCCTCCAGAAATCAAGCGCTGGGATTGCTATTCGTGGTGCAGCAGAGCGCGCTGATCGGGCTTCAATGCTCGGTATCCCTGTAAAACGTCTGAGCACAATCGTCTGGGCACTCGCATCGCTCCTTGCCTTTCTTGCGATGTTCCTGAGGGCCGGAGCGGTTGGACTGCCGATCGGCTCGGTACTAGGACCTACCTTCTTCCTGCAAGCACTCGCCGCAGCAGTAATTGGGCGCTTTGAACGCTTTCCAACTATTGCTCTCGCAGCGATTGCACTCGGTGTTGTTGATCAGGCAATGACATTTCAAGCCGGAAACAGGCCGGCCTATAACGACTTGATGCTCTTCGGAGTCGTGTTACTTGGTCTACTGCTTACCGGACGCGCTTCTAAAGGGCGCTCCGGATCAGAGGCATCTACTTGGCAAGCGGCGCGCGAGGTGCGCCCGATTCCGCGCGAACTCGTAAACCTCCCAGAGATTCGTATCGGAAGATGGGTTCTTGGCCTCGGCCTAATTGCCTTCGTGCTAAGCCTCCCTGCTTGGCTAAGTGTGAGTCGACTGGATATTTCGACGGTGATCGTGATCTGGTCCATTGTTGCGCTTTCACTTGTTGTGCTTACCGGCTGGGCAGGCCAAGTGAGCCTTGGGCAGATGGCTCTTGCAGGTATCGGTGCAGCAGTTGGCGGGGCACTCACCGCTGTACATGGACTTGACCTATTTCTAGCGCTACTTGGAGGAGGAATCGCAGGCGCAATAATTGCCGTCATTATTGGATACCCTGCCATCCGACGCGGTGGACTCACACTTGCAGTGAGCACGCTTGCCTTTGCATTAGTTACCTGGTCCTTCGTGCTGAATCAAGAGTTCCTTGGAGACTGGCTGCCATCAGGGCGCATTGAGACGCCTCAATTCCTCTGGGGAGCGATCGACATCTCAAGCGATACTCGACTGTTTTACCTGTGCGTTGGGGTCCTAGCGCTAGCACTTATCGCAGTACGCGGATTGCGCGCGAGTAGAACCGGTCGAGTACTGATAGCAATTCGCGAGAACGATCGCGCTGTTCGCTCATACGGAGTCTCAGCGGTGCGCACAACCCTCTCTGGATTTGCAGTCTCGGGTTTTCTCGCCGCAGTGGCGGGCGTTCTACTAGTCCACCAGCAGCATGGTCTTGACGTAACCAACTTTGCCCCCTCTGAGAGTATTCAGGCGTTCTCAATGGTTGTAATTGGCGGACTGGGCTCCATATCTGGCGCTGTCCTCGGGGCCATATACGTACGCGGTGCGGCCTGGCTTCTGCCAACAGACTGGCAGTTCTTGGCAACGGGAGCCGGGCTACTTCTCGTTCTCTTAGTTCTACCCGGAGGGTTAGGCGCAGCGCTCGCAGACATGCGTGATGGAATTCTGCGCTCCATTGCTCGCCGTCGCAACATCATTGTCCCTAGCCTGCTTGCAGACCGGCGCATTGAAGAGTTAGCACCAATCAAGATTGATGCAAGCGCGCTGGAAGGCATTGGGGATTCGGCATGACAGCAGCACCCATCACATCCGAGACAACCACGCCACGCAACAAGGTACATGGCTTCCTCCTCAGCCTCACCGGCGGAGCACCGGTCTACCCGCTAGTCATCCTTACTGGATTGTTGGCTGTTGATGAACTTGATCGTGTCGCGTTCGGAATTCTATTGCCCGAGATTCGTGCAGAGTTCGGTCTTAACCTGCAAGCAGTTCTTTCCGTAGTTGCCCTTGCTTCACTTGTTGCATTGTTAATTCAGGTACCGATCGCCTTCTATGCTGATCGGCTGCCTCGCTCAAAAATCGCAGTTGCAGGCGCAATTGTATGGATGTTCTTTACCGGAATGACGGGCCTCGCTTTTGGAGTGATCATGCTCTCGATTGCGCGCGCCGGCTCTGGGCTAGGCAAGGCGGTTGTAGACCCCACGCACAACTCCCTTCTCTCTGATTACTACGACATTCCCGTTAGGCCTCGAGTCTTCTCCTTTCATCGTGCCGGAAGCGTGGTTGGCCTAACTGTTGGGCCTCTAGCCGCAGGCCTACTCGCATATTGGCTTGGTTGGAGAGCACCATTCATTATCTTCATGTTCCCCACGCTTATTTTTGTTCTGCTTGGGAGGCGACTAGTCGAGCCGCTACGCGGAACATGGGAGCGTCGCGC
>CAMDSG010000206.1 GCA_945907055.1 Bifidobacterium breve
CTCATCTCCCCCGTCCTCTCGGCATCGCCTGCCTCAGCTCATGGCCTCGGTGGGCCTGAGTCAACAAACGTAGATGTCTCCACAAGCGGTGCTGATCCGAGTATCTCTGGAGTATCCATTCGAATGCTCAACCTCGGCTACCTAATTGAGCTCAACAACTCTGGCCCCAATACCGTTGTTGTCATTGGCTACGACCGAGAGCCTTACCTACGGATTGGCCCAAGCGGGGTGGAGGTAAACCGTCGCTCTCCTGCAACTTTTCTAAATCGATCTGCGACTCCATCGGGGAGCCTGCCCGATGGCCTCAATGCGAGAGCCACGCCGCTCTGGGAATCCATATCTAAAGTGCCGACTGCACGCTGGCACGACCATCGAGCACACTGGATGGGCAGAGGAGCAGTGAATAACGCAGAGTGGAGCATTCCTCTCATCGTTACGAACCGCGACACCAGCAGCGAGAGTGAGGCCTCGATAGCCGGAACCCTCGATTCGGTCGCGTCGCCTTCGACCCTTTCTTGGGGGCTAATAGCAGCAGTTAGCGCAATCATTCTGGGTGCGCTTGGCCTAACTCGTCGATGGGTTGGGGTGTTGATCTGCGCATTATCTGTAATCACGGTAAGCGAGGCACTACACATCGTTGGGGCGTGGGGAGCATGGAGCGCGCCAATCCCAACTCGCTTGTTGGGAGTAGCTCCGTCGGTATTCGCTGTCGCATTCTCAGTGATTGCTCTTGTGGTCTTGGTTGCTCGCCGCTCTACTCGCCCCGACTCCGCTACCCCGCTAGCTCTAATCGCCGGAATCTTTATAGCAATCGCTGGCGGTCTCGCAGACTTCAACACGCTTACCCAAGCGCTGGTTCCAACAACTCTCTCGCCCCCGATTGCACGCCTCACAGTGGCGCTCGCAATCGGAGGTGGGGTTGGGGTTGCGATCATTGCGGGGAGTCATCTCAAACCCGTTGCACTACATCCGCAGTTAAACGAGGGCGACCCTGCTCGTTCCGTGGAAGGCTGAATCTATGCCAACAATCTTTACAAGAATTATCGAGGGAGAACTCCCCGGACGCTTTCTCTGGCGCGATGACGTCTGTGTCGTATTTTTATCGATCAACCCCCTACAGACCGGTCACGCATTAGTCGTGCCTCGCGCCGAGGTGGATCACTGGGTAGACCTATCGCCTGCGATCAACACTCACTTGATGGAGGTCGCTCAGGTAATCGCCTCCGCCCAGATGAAGGCATTCTCCCCGAGACGCGTTGGGCTAATGATCGCTGGTCTTGAGGTTCCCCATGTGCATATTCATCTAGTCCCTATGAATGATCTGCATGATCTTGACTTCGCTAACGCCGTTACCAACCCTGACGCGACACAGTTAGACGAAACGGCGGTTCTGCTTCGCCAATCCCTGCGCGATGCCGGTGCGACGAGCGTTAGCGACTGACACACCCGAGCGCGCGCTCAAGTTGCGCGAGATTACGCCTCATTAAAGAGAAGTAGTCGTCTCCGCTCTCAGCAGCCTCGGGAGAGAGCCCTTCGATAGGACTCAGAACCTCGGTGCCGACCCCAACTTCGCGAGCAAGCACCTCCGCTACGCGCGGGGATACAAGCTCTTCAGTGAAAATGACCGTCACGCGATACTTCTTAACTAGGTCAGCAAGTTGCGCAATACGTCTGGGATTTGGATCCTCCTCCGGTGAGAATCCTGCAATCGACTCAACTCTGACTCCGTAACGCGCGCCGAGGCGTTCGAAGGCATCATGCGATGTAACAATCACCCGGCGATCACATTTGGCCAGACCATTAGCCATCTCACTATCAAGAGCGTCTAGTCGTTTGTTAGTTGCGATGGCACGCCTCTTATAAACCTGCGACTGTGCTGGATCAACCTTCGCAAGGGCTGCAGCTGTTGAGTTGACAACGAGCGACATCGTCTTTGGGTCTAGCCAGACATGCGGATCATTCCCTTTGATGCCAGGAGATTTGATTGCAACGAGTGTTGCTCCGCTGCGTTGGCGCGCCGCATCCTCAAGCGATGGCTGGAACTCTCCACCAGTCACAACGGCAAGATCCGCGTCTCTAATGGCATCAACCTGGTTAGAGGTCAGTTCAAGGTCGTGGGGCTCCGCACCGGGAGGGGTTAGATCCGTCACGCTCACTAGGTCTCCACCTACCCAGCGCATTACCTCGGCTAGCGGGTAGAAGGCTGCAACAACTTCGGTCTTCGTGCTTGATGCATCAGGGCTCCCTCCACAGTTAGTCAGCGCTGAGGCTGCTAGGGCGACCAGAAGCAGTGAGAGTGGCCTAAGCGTCTTAGCCCTCATTCTCAAAACCCACAACCTCAAAACCCTCAACCTCAAAACCCACAACCTCAAAACCCACAACCTCAAAACCCTCATCTGCTTCATGGGAATGATTCCTATCATACATCTGGGGTATAGTGGGAATCACTCTCAGGAGGCACTATCTCAGATCCACTCCTCTCCGCCGACAACGTCACTGTCGGGTATGGCCACGGCCCGGTCCTTGATCGGGTCTCCCTGCGCGTCAATCGCGGGGAGTTCGTCGCACTCGTGGGGCCAAATGGGAGCGGGAAGTCGACCCTGCTTCGCATCCTGCTCGGGCTACTTACCCCCGAATCCGGTGATGTCACCCTGCTCGGCGAGCACCCGGGTCGCCTATCCAACCCTGGCCGCCTCGGGTATGTGCCTCAACGTGCGCGCTTCGCTCCAGATCTTCCGGCAACAGTTACTGAGGTTGTGGCAACTGGGCGTCTGGCGCGCCATGGTTGGTGGAGACGGCCGCGAGATGAAGATCGCGAAGCGGTCACACACGCCATTAACGCGGTTGACCTAGGCGAGTTTAAAGACCGCCGTGTTGGAGAATTGTCGGGGGGCCAGCAGCAACGCGTGATGATCGCTAAGGCATTAAGCAGCGACCCTGAATTGCTTGTACTCGACGAGCCAGTCGCCGGAGTAGACGCGGAGTCACAGAGGCAATTTCGAGACTCAGTAGTGCACCTCATCGAGCAGCACAACGGCGCCGTTCTACTTGTCTCGCATGAACTCGGCGCTGTTGCCGATGACCTCGATCGAGTTGTCGTGCTTAAGCAGCGCGTTGTTTTT
>CAMDSG010000207.1 GCA_945907055.1 Bifidobacterium breve
CCAGTGATCCCAGATGCCGCGGCGACTCGCTCGATCGTGGTTCCGCTCGACGACCCCGCTTCGGCCGCAGCGGTGATTATTGATCTTGATGAACGCCGTGGAATTGACGCGATTGTTGCCCTCGATGATCGTGGAATTCTCGTTGCCGCCATGGCTGCGCAGCATCTGGGTTTACCGTGCAACAACCCTGATGCCGTCGCACGAACGCGTGATAAAGAGGCGATGCGTGACGCTCTAGGTATCTTTGAGATGCCCCAACCAAGGTATGCGGCGTTCGATAAGCCAGGTGAAGTAGTTCGGCTTATTGAGAGAATCGGGGGCTTTCCTTGCGTTGTGAAGCCAGTCGGTTTGTCGGCAAGCCAGGGCGTGATCCGAGCGGATGATGCGGCCAGCGCGCTAGCGGCGGCTACACGCGCACAGAAGATCTCGGGTGGTGGCCGCCTTATTGTGGAGCAGTACATAGCGGGTACCGAGGTTGCTGTGGAGGGGCTGCTTCGCTCCGGCACTCTCGAAGTACTCGCGGTATTCGATAAGCCCGACCCGATGGAGGGGCCATATTTCGAAGAGACGATCTACGTGACGCCGTCGCGCTTGGGCGCATCAATCCTTGAAGAGATAGCGCGAACAACTGCGGAGGCATGTGCAGCGATTGGGCTGGCAGAAGGCCCGGTGCATGCCGAGCTGCGGGTCGATGGCGAACGTGCATGGATCATTGAAGTAGCGGCACGTTCAATCGGCGGATTATGCGCGCGTGCACTGCAATTTGGAGCAGGGATCAGCCTCGAAGAGGTCATCCTCAGACATTCACTCGGTATGTCACTCGAAGGGATTGAACGCGAACTACACGCTTCAGGAGTCATGATGATCCCGATCCCTCGCGCCGGAACCCTGATCGGGGTAGGGGGGCGTGAGGAGGCCCTAGCCATACCCGGGATACTCGGGCTCGAGATCACAGTCCCTCCCGGACGGAGCATCGCTCCACCTCCAGAGGGTGATCGCTATCTCGGCTTCCTATTTGCTAAGGCGATGACGCCAGCAGAGGTTGAGGCAAGCCTGCGCTCCGCCCATGCTCTTCTAACGATAAACATCGCGTGATGGGGCTCTATTTTTCCTACCCCTGTTTTGAGGTGCGTATAGGACTGTCAGAGACGCGCAATCATTTCCGCATAGCCTGAGCGCTGATGCGCATACTTCTGATCTCTTGCTATGAGCTCGGTCACCAGCCGTTAAATGTGGCGGTACCCGCAGCCTTAATGCGCGCACGCGGTCATGATGTGCGTTGCCGCGATCTCTCGATCGAGGAGTGGGATCCCGACGACATTGCGTGGGCCGATCGCATTGCGTTCTCGGTACCGATGCATACCGCTACGCAGATAGCGCGCCAGGCCATTACGCGCGTGCGTGCTCAGCGTCCGGAGCTACTCGTAGCGGCCTACGGCCTATACGCCGAGATGCTTGCTGACCTAGCCGACTGCGTTCTGACTGGTGAGACAGACTCTGCTCTTCTCGATTGGGTAGAGAGTCTTGATGACGGCGGGCGCGGTGATGGTGATAGTGCTCGTGGGAAGATTCTCCACCTCGGGCGTGAGGCCGCGTCACCAGGTGCAGCACTACCTGCGCGCGACCTGCTACCAGCACTCGATCGTTATGCGCACTTGGTAGTTGCGGGCACTAAACGAATTGTCGGGTATGTCGAGGCAAGCCATGGATGCGCGCATCGATGTCTGCATTGCCCCGTCCCTGTTGTCTACGACGGGCGTATCCGCATTGTTGAACACGATGCCGTCCTCGCCGACATAGCGCAACAGGTCAACGCTGGCGCTCAGCACATTACGTTCGGAGACCCTGACTTCCTCAATGGCGTCCATCACTCCCTCCGGATTGTGCGGGCCATGCATGATCGCTTCCCCGAAGTCACCTTTGACTGCACAGTCAAGGTTGAGCACGTGCTGCTTCATCGCGACATCTGGGCGGAGTTTGCTGAGTCCGGCTGCCTATTCGTGGTCTCGGCATTTGAGAGTGTCGATGACGTGACCCTTACGCATCTCGATAAAGGCCACACCGTTGCAGAGATGGCTGATTCGGTTCGCATACTGCGTGAGCAGGGAATCGCAGTGCGCCCTGCATGGATGCCGTTTACTCCGTGGACAACGCTCGCGCATATTCAGGGAGTCCTTGATTTTGTTGCCGAGAATGATTTGGTCGGCAACGTAGACCCTGTGCATTACACGATCCGGCTACTGCTCCCGCGCGGTTCGCTCTTGCTCGAGCATCCTGACCTTGCCGCATCGCTCGATGCATACGACGAGGCGCGCGGCTCTTATCAATGGATCGCATCTGACCCGGAGATGGATGCACTACAGGCGCGACTAGCGGCTCTTGTCGAGAAACGCCTCGCTGCGGAGGACCCGATCTCGGTCGTATACGACGCGGTGCGCGAGGCGTGTGGACTCACAGCGCTTGGACTTGATCCGACGGCCTCCGATGCGATACCACGCCTGACTGAGTCGTGGTTCTGCTGCGCAGAGCCGACCGCATTGCAGTTAGGTGCCTCGCTCCTGACGTAGCGAGGGTGGATTAGCGCTGCGGCAGTCACCGACTCCGCCTTCGCGTGGGGGCGATGGGCACGCCACCATCCAGACCGATATGCGCGCCCATCATCTCCACTCTTTGATCTTCTCGGGAATGCCCTTTTTCAGCGAACCTCAGCGGGCGTTCGCGTTACCCGGTGTTTCTTAGATCGGGCGGTGCTCGCCAAGCCCCTCTGATCTCAGTCCCCGCCTAAGTGCTTACTCGAAGCGCTTCGTTTGGTGCTCAGGGTTGCCGACTCTTGAGTCCAGAGCATCTTCGAGCGCACGAAAGCCGTCGGTACTAGAGCGCGCTTTCGAGAATGAATCGAACTTGGCCTCGATCTCTAACAGCTCTGCTGTCGTTCCTTGAACAAGCGGCCCGGTGTACCACTTTCGAGCAGAGAGGAGCCAGTAGCCGTATACGAAGAGGAAGAGCACGAGGAGTGCTACTGGGGTGTAGTTGAAACTTGCGAATGTAATGGGGCTGAACT
>CAMDSG010000208.1 GCA_945907055.1 Bifidobacterium breve
TCAGACCCGGAGATTGTCTTCATCCACGGAGGAGCACAGAATGCACATACTTGGGACACAGTTGCCCTAGCCCTTGGGCGCAGTGCTATCGCCGTTGACCTCCCCGGGCATGGGCACTCAGATTGGCGTGAAGATAGGTCGTATTGGCCGGCGCAGAATGCATCGGACATCGGTGACGTCGTCGAGAAGTTGGCGCCGAATGCTCGCATCGTCGTTGGAATGTCTCTAGGAGGCTTGACCGCGTTGGAGCTCTGTGCAAGCCACCCACATACTGTGCGCGAACTAGTACTCGTCGACATAACTCCGGGAGTCAATAAAGAGAAAGCCTCTGCGATTACCGCGTTCATCGCCGGACCCGAGTCGTTTAACTCTTTCGATGAATTATTAGAGCGAACCATTTTTTATAACCCAACGCGCTCGGTGTCATCGCTTAGGCGTGGAGTCCTACACAATGCTGCACCTCAGAGCGATGGAACTTGGGCATGGCGCTACGACCGCAACCACCTCCCAGAGGGATCAGAGTTGCCTGAATTCAGGGATCTCTGGGATGCCGTCGAGGCGGTTGGCGTCCGACTCTCACTCTTTAGAGGCTCCGACTCCCCTGTTGTGGACGACGCAGACGTAGCGGAACTACTCCGCAGGCAACCTAACGCCAATGTCGTGGTAGTTGAGGGCGCAGGCCACTCCATACAGGGCGATCAACCCGTTGAACTAGCGCGACTCCTCACGGAGCTACTCACAGACTGAACGGGAATTGGTTTCTACGAGAGCATCAACTCGGAATTGTAAAGTCTCGGTTTGGGTCTGTGGGAGGCGCTTGGAAATCCTTACCCGGGCGCCATCCGCTCTCTGTTAGATCCTCTATTACGTGTGTCATGTTCAATGTGTCTTCTTGATACCGGAATAATCCATCTCCGGCGTACACAAGGCGTGACCAACCGGTTTGAACATAGGGCGAGCCATCAGAGCGGCTACCTGGAAGAATCTGCAGCCACTTAACTGAGACATCATCTCCAGCGATTGCAGTGAACTCAACCGGAAACTTCCAGTCTTCGAGACCGGTCATCGACTCGACCATGAATGCGCGAATTGATTCGCGACCCTCAACACGACCCCACGCAGGGTCTATGTAGACGCAGTCCTCTGTATAGAAGTCACATAAATCGGTCCAAGGATTGCGCCCTAGGTCGATTGCTTCCCTGAGCGCAACATACCGTCTCAGAGTCTCCTCGATTTCACTACGGTCAAACATCGCGGCCACTCATTCTTCGCTCCGGATCCCTAAGATTTGAAGAGAACAGTGCCTAAATGCACTGCGCCTTTGACTCCATAGGTGCGAGAATACAGTTATGACTGGCTCGGCTTCAACTGATCGCTACCGGTCCCGCAGTCTCTGGCTCGATGGACTCAAGGAACCCCTCGTACCCAGAGACGCTCTAAACACCAACACCGCTGTAGATGTCGCAATTATCGGCGGAGGGTTCACAGGCCTCTGGACAGCGTATTCCCTATTAATCAACCATCCTGAGATGCGCGTGGCGATCATCGAGAAGGAGATCGTGGGCTTCGGAGCTTCAGGGCGAAACGGTGGCTGGGCCTCAGCACTATTTGCGGGTAGTCGTGAAGCAACGGCCAAGACTCATGGAGTCGAGGGTGTTTTGAGAATGCACCAAGCCATGATCGAGTCAATCGCTGATATTGAACGTACATGCATAGATGAAGGAATCGACGCTAGTTTCCTGAGGGGTGGCACGCTCACGGTTTCGCGTTCGCCTACTCAAGATGCTCGCACTATTGCATCTGTCGCAGGTGATCGATTCTGGGGGCTCGGGGAACAACACTCGAGGCTGCTCACCAAAGCCCAATGTGACGAGATGATCAAGGTTGCCGGTACTAGAGAGGGAGCCTTTACCCCTAACTGTGCGCGCATTAATCCAGCGGCTCTAGCGCGTGGCCTCGCTGTAGCCATCGAGAAACTTGGAGGAAGGGTCTTCGAGCAGACAAATGCGCTGGCATTGAGTCCCGGTTCAGTGGTTACCTCAGGAGGCAAAATCTCCGCTGAGACAATAGTGATCGCTAACGAAGCTTGGAGCTCGCAGATACCAGAACGCAAGCGGTCGATAGTGCCGATCTACTCTCTAATGATTGCAACTGAACCCCTGGGAAAAGATTTCTGGAACGAGATCGGCTGGCGAAATGGGGAGACACTCACAGATGCTCGGAGAATGATTATCTATGCTCAGCGAACTGCTGATGACCGTATCGCATTCGGGGGACGCGGTGCTCCCTATCACCTTGGATCGCGCATCAAAGATAGCTACGACAACAATCCACGCACCTTCGCTCTGCTTGAGAAAGCCTTAATTGAGATGTTTCCCTCTGCCTCCGGGGCGGCCATCACGCACCGTTGGGGTGGTCCGTTAGGCGTACCGCGCGACTGGGCGAGCAGCGTAGGGATTACCGAGAATCGCAGTTTGGCTTGGGCCGGTGGCTACGTCGGAGATGGTGTCACCACCACCAACTTGGCGGGGCGCACACTTGCAGACTTAATAACAGGGAACACTTCGCCACTTACAGACCTGCCGTGGGTCGGGCATAAGTCCAAGAAGTGGGAGGTCGAGCCTCTTCGTTGGCTCGGCATCCGAACAGTTGGCGGTCTCACAAGAAGCATCGATTCAACCGAGGCTAGGACTAAGCGCCCCGCTCGCTTGCGTAATCGGATACTCGATTCATTTACGGGGCATTGACAACGAAAATACCTCCGGAGTATCTATCACGCAGAGACCTCTGTGTTACTAGGTTGCTTCGATCTCTACTGGCACGGAACGATGAGAGACAACCACTCCACTTACTGCCGACAAAACAACAAAAGCTGCGACCAATTGAGTCGGGAGTAGAGCCTGGTTGAAGAAAATCCATGCGCCGAATGCTGAGACGATTGGCGAACCGAGCATAACTATTGAGAGAAGCGATGCCGTGGCGTGGCGCTGCGCCCAAGTCATCAAACCGTGCCCGAGCACACCGGGAACGACGACAATGAATAGCACCCAAATTA